>JAZBOD010000001.1:0-17317 GCA_036350955.1 Desulforhopalus sp.
AAAACGAAACATTATGAAACACCAGACGATATCTCTGGCGCAAAAATTCCACTAGTGGACAGAACGGGGTAAAAAGCGGGCAGGTTCCGCCCGCCATTCCTGGCAATCACCCTGCTGTATAGGGGATATGACCCTGGTCGAGATCAGCCAAGGTTTTTTCGAGTAACTCGAGAGGCAACTGCAATTTGCCGGCACCACCGACGTTGACGTCAAAATAGACCGACACCTGCCAACCATCTTCAAGCGGTCCTTGACTCGCGCAGGACGGTGCCACGCCGAAGGACAAGAGAAAGGACGCCAGAACGAGGGTCTGGTGTAAGAGGAGCCCTTTGTTGATGTGCAAACATTGTGAGATTGCATGGATCGGGGAAGTGCTGTCACGGCAAAACTTTGTAGATGTGCTGACATTCTGGGTAATTGATCCCAATCAGTGTTTTCTCTTTGAAACGAGTGATCTGGTGAGCGATCCGGTGGGGGGCGTGGCGGAAAAGCCAGGCGGAGGGCGTGATACACGAGTAAAGGTTTGGCGAGACAACCTTGCAAGATTGAGGTGGAACAGCCACGCTGGAGGCCAAAAGTGGAGCAGTTACGGCCAGAGAGCCGATTTTTCAAGGCTGCCGCAAAAAGGTGGACAAAAGGTGGACAATTTTGCACTAAAAGGAAAACGGGATACCAGCCTTTCTGGCCAAAATCCCGTTTTATATGGACTTTTTGTGGTCGGGGCGGAGTGATTCGAACACTCGACCTCCTGCTCCCAAGGCAGGCGCGCTAACCAGGCTGCGCTACGCCCCGACGAAAGGAGGGGCCCGCAGACCGGTCGGTCCTGGTGCAGAGCCCCTTCCAAGAAACCCTACATACCCGCTTTCGCTTCGATTGTCAATTCTCCAACGCGAAAAGGCTGATCGCCTCGTCACCTCAGGTCCGGCATACCGATAATTTCTTGACGCTTGTTACCCAGAAGACATAGAATTGTTATTATTTCTTCATTTCTCCGGCTGGCGAACCAGTAGCCTGTCGGGAAAACAGATGATTTTCGGGAGACTGCCCCATGCCCTCCTTCGCGGCAATATTGCTTTTTACCCTTCTCTGCCTGCCGTTTTCCCCCTGCAAGGCCGAAGAGAAGGTCGTCACCCTGGCAACCCTTACCGATTTTGTGCCCTTTTGCTTCAGCAAGGAGGGTGCCGCACCCGAACCGGGGGAACAGATCCCTCCAGGCTTCGACTCCCGGCAGCTGCAGGGGTACAGCTGGGATATGGTGCGAGAAAGTTACCACGCCATGGGGTTCACCATTGTTCTCTATGTCGTCCCCTGGGAAAGGGCCGTCCACTATCTCAAAACCGGCAAGGTTGACGCGATCTTCCCCGCCAACCGCACCAGGGAGAGGGAACAGCACTACAGCTTCAGCCGGGAAATGGTTGATGAGATGCGGATGGTCATCTACCTCCCCGCCACCTCGCCCATCACGTGGCAGGGTCTCCAGTCCCTGGATGGTATGCGGATAGCCCAGGTCAGAGGCTGGGCCTACGGCCAACTCTGGGCGAACAACGACAAGATCGTCAAAGAGAAAACCGACTCGATTCTCCAGAGCTTTCACATTCTCGACAGGGACCGGTTGACCGGGGTAGTTGGTTATGAAGCCGCCTATGACTTTGCCTTGCGGGGTGCCGGAATTTTTGAAAAATACCGGAAAGTCGGACCATTTGAAGTTATCAGGGAGTTGATGATGGGCCGAAAAAACGCCCCGGAAAGTACTGCCGCGCTCGACGCTTTCGATCAGGGACGGAACAGCATCGAAACCTCGGGCCGGCGAGAGGCTATCGATAAGAAATGGCTGTAAAGCGATGATGCCCCCCAGTTCCCCCGGACAGCGGTTCCTTACCCCCGGGAACAGCCTGAGCAGACGCCTCGGTTTTTCCATGACCTGGGTGGTGATGGCCATCCTGATGCTCTTTTCCGCCGGTCTTTTCCTCTACAGTTCGGTGAAAATCGAACGGGAATTACAAAGACAGCTGGAAGAGACCGTAAAATTCGCCCAAACCAGTCTGCCTACCGCCATCTGGCAACTGAACTACAGTTCGATGAACGATGTTCTGCAGGCAATCCTGATCAACGACGTCATAGCTGCAGCCCAGATTCTTGCCGAAGAGCACATCGTCGCAACCAAGACGGCAAAAGCCTACGTCGGAGAGGAGTTCTCCTTTTTCGAAGGATCAAACCAGTTTCTGGTGCAATCGGTTGATGTCTACAGTTCCGGGGAAAAGGCCGGGGTTTTTCGGGTCGCCGTGTCACGCCAATCGATTCAGCATGAGCTGCTGATCACCGCCGTAGGCGTCATCGTTCTCGCTCTGCTGCTGTTCATCGCCATTCTTTCGACCTCGCTTTTTGTCACCCGAAAATACGTCTTTAAACCACTGAAACAACTAGAATACTCGGCACGTCGGATAGCCGAAGGCGACCTCGACACACCAATCAACACCGACGGCGGTGATGAAATTGCCCGGCTGGCCCGGGCCTTTGCCACCATGGTCGACAAACTGCAGGTCAGTTTTTCAACCCTTGAAAAAAAAGTTGGCGAGCGAACCGCCGATCTGATCGATGCGCGAATCGAAACCGAAAAAATCAACCAGGAACTGCGCAACGCCGGAGCGGAGATTCAGGCCCTGCTCGACAACTATCCGGTGGGCATCCTCTTTGTCAGCAATGACCGGGTAATCAGACGGGTCAATGCCGAGATGCTCCGTATTTCCGGCTACAGTCATGCGGAGCTGCTGGGGAAAACCACCCGAATGTTCTATGCCAGTGAAGAGGCGTATCAGGAAAACGGCCGAAGAAATTACCCCCTGCTGATCAATGACCGCTCGCTCGAGATCCGCAACAACCTCCTCCGAAAAGACGGTACCTCCGTGGTGTGCAACTGGCGGGCACGACGGATCTCTTCGGTGGAAGGGCTGAGCGATCTGGCGGGCGTGGTCTGGAGTGTTGAAGATATCTCCAATCGCCTGCAGATGGAAAAGGAGCTGCTCAAGGTGAGCAAGCTGGAGTCGGTTGCCCTGCTGGCCGGCGGGATTGCCCATGACTTCAACAATATCCTGGTGGCAATCCTTGGTAACGTCTCCCTTGCTGAACGCCTGGTCGACGAGGACCATAAGGCCCGTGAACTGCTCTCCCGGGCAGTCAAGGCCTCCCTGCGGGCCCGCGACCTGGTGGCCAAACTGCTCAGTTTCGCCAAGGGCGGCGAACCGCTTTCCGGTATTGCCACCCTGCCCGACCTGCTCCGCGAGACCGTCCCCTTCGTCCTCTCCGGCAGCAATGTCCGCTGCGAGTATGATATCCCCGAATCGCTCTGGGCGGTCAATATGGAGCGGGGGCAGGTCGATCAGGTCTTTCAGAATCTGGTCTTGAACGCCGATCAGGCCATGCCCGACGGAGGGACCCTTTGTCTGGTCTGCCGCAATAAGACCATCGCCAGCGGACACATTGCCGGTCTGGAAGCGGGCAAGTATGTCCAGGTCGAGGTGCGCGACAACGGCTGCGGGATTGAACCGGAGAATATCGACCGGATATTTGATCCCTATTTTTCCACCAAGGAAAAGGACAGCACCAAGGGCAGCGGCCTTGGCCTTTCGATCACCCATTCGATCATTGCCAAATACCACGGCCAAATCTCCGTCCACTCCCTCCCCGGCCAGGGGACCACCTTCACCCTCTATCTCCCGGCCATCGCCGAAGAGGTCGCGGCAGATAATGAGGCCGGCTCAGACATCGTTTTCGGCAGCGGGACCGTTATGGTGATGGATGACGAGGAGATGGTCCGCGGGGTAGCCCGGGAAATGCTCACCCACCTCGGCTACGACTGCCTCGAAGCAGAAGACGGCAGCGAAGCTATCACCCTCTACAAGAAGTCACTGCACAACGGCAGGAAAATCGATGCGCTGATCATGGACCTGACCATCCCCGGTGGCATGGGCGGCAAGGAGGCGATGCGCCAACTGCTCCGTCTCGACCCCCAGGCCAGAGGGATCGTCTCCAGCGGCTACTCCCACGATCAGCTGCTCCACGACTACCGCCACGCAGGTTTTTGCGCTATCGTCTCCAAGCCGTACCAACTCCAGGAGCTCTCCCAGGCCCTCGCCACTGTGCTCACCAGCGACAACCACCCCCCGCCCCAGCCAACAGCCGATCCTCCGCCCCATCCGCCAGCCCAGCCACCCGCCACCCTCAACTGAGATCGGCCATCCGGCGGATGGCCGGGAGGCCGGCGGTAAAGAGTACTGCCCCGGCGATAGAGCATCCGCCGCCGAGCAGCATGGTCTGCGGCACCCCGAGGGCGCCGGCGACAGTCCCGGCGAGAAAGCTGCCGAAGGGGGCAGTGCCCATAACCGCCAGGGTAAAAAAACTCATCACCCGGCCACGCATCCGGTCGGCCACGATGTTCTGCAGCAGGGTGTTGGCCGAGGCCAGCAGCAGCATCATGCCCAGGCCGATCAGCACCATCAGTGCCAGGGAGAGCGGATAGGAACGGGACAGGGAGAGAAGGATCAATCCCGTGCCAAAAGTTCCGGCCGAGAGTGGGAGGATGGTCAACAGTCCGGCGATGCCGGTGCGGGAGGCCAGATAAAAGGCCCCGCTCACTGCGCCCAGGCCGGAGGCGCCCATCAGAAAGCCGTAGGTCTCGGCCGCCCCGCCAAGAATCTCCCTGGCATAAACCGGCATCAGCACCGCATAGGGCATCCCCACCAGGCTGGTCAGGAAAAGCAGGAAGATGATCCGGCGGATCGGGACAATGGCAAAGGCGTAGCTGATTCCCTCTGCCAGTTCGGTCAGAACCGGCTTGCGTTCCTTGGCCGGGTTTTCCCCTGGAAAGGTAATGCCCAGCAGTGAACCGATAACGAAAAAGTAGCTTAATGCATTGAGCAGAAAACAGACCCCTGTCCCGGCAGTGGCGATAAGTACCCCGGCCAAAGCCGGGCCAAGCAGTTTGGCCCCGTTGACAATTGAGGAGTTGAGGGCAATGGCGTTGCTCAAATCCTCACGCCGGTCAACCAGCAGGACAATAATCGCCTGGCGGGCCGGGATATCAAAGGCGTGGACGCAACCGAGCAGACCACTCAGCACGAGGATCTGCCACACCTCGATGGTCTGGGCGAGCACCAGCCAGCTCAACAGCCCCGCCTGGACCATCGCCAGGAACTGGGTGGCCAGGAGGATATGGTAACGATTCCAGCGGTCGGTGAACACTCCGGCAAAAGGGGAAAACAGGGAGATGGGAATCTGCCCGACAAAACCCACCAGACCAAGGAGAAAAACCGACCCGGTCAGGTCGTACACCAGCCAGGGCGTGGCAATCCGCTGGATCCAGCTGCCAATCAGGGAGATGCCCTGGCCGGCAAAGTAGAGGCGAAAATTGCGGTAACCAAGCGACCGGAAGATGGGTTTTACCGCCATCTCCTTATCCGGACGCACCGTCGCCACTGTATCGATCACCCTTTTTCCAAAACAGTGTCAGGCTGCCGGGCAGGTTCGTCATAGCCCCTTCTTTTCCAGCCAGGCAAAGAGCAGCAGCGCCGCGCCGATAAACAGCGGGATGATCAGCCAGTGACTCACCCC
This sequence comes from Desulforhopalus sp., assembly GCA_036350955.1. GTDB lineage: Bacteria > Desulfobacterota > Desulfobulbia > Desulfobulbales > Desulfocapsaceae > Desulforhopalus_A. The sequence continues at coordinate 5,608 of JAZBOD010000001.1, forward strand.
AAGCACCTGGGGCAAGGTTATCCGGCCAAGGTTCCCCCAGGTGTAGACCGTGTTCAGGAGCAGTGGATAGGCCTCGGCAAACAGGCCGGCACCGACGATCATCCCGAGAATACCCCAGAGGGCATCCCACCGCCCTTCACCGAGGGCGCCCATCGATGTTCCCGGGCAATAGCCGAGCAGCCCCCAGCCAAGGCCAAAGATCAGCGCACCGAGAATCACTGGGCCAAGGATGGTCGCCTTGATCGACAGCTTGGCCAGGCCAAGATCGTGGAGAATATAGACCCCGACCATGCCGACAATCACGCTGGAGAGCATGAACTTGACGATGGTCATATCTTTCAGGCGTAGGGCACCAAGCTGCTTGTCGTAGCGGAGCACCCTCCCCTTCTGCAGGAGGAAACCAAACAGCAGCCCGGTAACCAGGCCATAGATGAGCATTTTCATTGTTCACCTCCCCCGTAGACCAGACGGGCGACAACCATGCCGCCGATAAAGAAACAGACCAGGGCGATGAAACCACTGACAGCCAGCTGGAGCGAACCGCTCAGCCCGTGTCCGCTGGGTCAGCCATCAGCCAGGCGGGCACCGAACATCGCGAGGGCACCGCCGGTAAAGGCGTACAGGGCCCGTCTGGCGGTACTGTTCTGGCCAAACCGTTCCGCCCACATATCCGGTACCGCCTGCAACTTGAACGAACCGGAAGTGACTGCGGAGATCAGCGCACCGAGAAAAATGCCCACCATGAACATCCACTGCCAGTCGATCTTCGGCGCAACCTTGATAAAGTAGTCCATCTGGGCAACCCGTTCCGGCCCGAACATTTGCTCAATCAGGCCGGCGGTACGCACAAAGGAGGTTGATGCCCCGAAGTACTTGCCGGCAAAGTATACCGACAGCACCCCCACCACTCCGCTCAGTGCCCCTGCCAGGTAAGGGCTCCAGCCACCATCGTTCTGTTTCATGGTCTCCTCCTCCGTTCGATGGTCGTTATCCGGCCTGCCGCCTAAAAATGCCGACAGCATCGGGCAGGCCAGGTTGCACGGTCAACAGCATGGGACAATGAGAAACCCCATGTCCTTCTATCCGAGCACTGTCGAGCCGCCTTGTCAAGATCGAACTCCCAGTTTGGCCGATAGCCGGTTTCCACCCTACAGCCAGCCGAGGAGCTGCCACCAGAGATAATCAAGGGGGAACAGAAAAAGAATGCTGGCAATTGCCAGGATCAGGCAGAGTTTAAATCCCTCGACCAGGTGAACCCCGGCAAGCTGCAAACCGATCAGCAGCGGCGGGACCTGATAGGGAAAGATCGGCTGGGAAAAACCGAGCACCTGGGACATCACCACCGCCTTGATCGAAAAGCCGGTGGCGGTGGCCAGTTCGCCGGCAAAGGGGGTCATTACCGCCGGAATTCCCGGCTGGGTGGTAAATGCCCCGGTAACCATCGCCAATATGCCAAGGGAGAGAAAATTGACAAAGGGAGTCGCCGGGTCAAGGGGAAGAATACTGATAAGTTGCTGGGCCAAAACAGTGCCCAGACCGGTATGGTTGATCATCTGGCCCAGCCCGAGGATGCCGGCAATATAGAACAGCGAGGCAAAGTTGACCCCCTGCTGAAAATGCTGCGGGGTAATGATTTTGCTCACCGGCAGGAGAACGATGCAGGCGCCGAGCATGGCGATCCAGGCCGGTGAGATGTGGTGGAGAAAATCAAAAACCCACAACGCCAAAAGAAGGGCGAGAATCACCGCCAGGGTTTTTTCGCTCTGGGTCACAGCTCCGATTTCCGTTTGCCCGGCCGTGGAATCATAGGCGATAGTGTCAGGGAAAAGCAGCATAATCGCCAGGAAGAGCACCACCGCTTTGAGAATACCCAGAACCGGAAAGTGGAGAAACAGATATTCGCCGTAAAGCGGCAGATAGCCGTAGAGGGTTTCGCTGAGTCCGGAGAGTACCAGGTTGGGCACGTTGGCCGGGAGAATGGCAAAACCGGTGAGAAAAGTGCCGAGCACGGTGGCGGCGACGATCCCGATATAGCCGTTGCTGCCCTTGTGCAGGCCAAACTGCTCGGCAACCGTCACGGCAATCGGCACCAGCAGCACCACCCGACCAAGGGAAGAGGGCATCACCAGACCAAAAACCACCCCGCTGATTACCAGACCACCGATCAGCCAGGCATAGCTCCGGTTCAGGCGCGATGCCACCTGCACCGCGATCCTTTTTCCCAGGCCGGTGACATTGATCGCCACGCCAAGAACCAGACCGCCGAGAATCAGCCAGAAAGCACCGGAGGCAAAGCCTGAAAAAATCACCGGGGCCGGGGCGATGGCCAAAAGCATCGCCCCGGTGAAAAAGATCAGCGCTGTGAGGTATTCTGCGACCAGCCCGGTGGCCCACAGGGCAAGGATGATCAGGGTAAACCCTGCCGCGGTGGCGGTGGCTGGTGCCAGTGCCGCCGGGGGGAAGAGGGCCAGCCCCAGGGCGAAGAGGATCGCCGCCAGAACCACCCCGACTTTGATCGTCTTCGCCATGGTTTTGCTATCCTCTGGCCTTCAGTGCCGCGCGGGCGGCGGCGAGCCGGGCCACCGGAACCCGGAACGGCGAGCAGGAGACATAGTTGAGGCCCAGGTTGTGACAGAGGTCGATTGACTTGGGCTCTCCACCGTGTTCGCCACAGATGCCGAGCTTCAGCCCGGGTTTTCTGCCCCGCCCCTTCTCGGCGGCAAGCCGCATCAGTTCACCGACCCCGTCCCGGTCAATGGTCACAAAGGGGTTTTCCGGGAGGATGCCGTGAACGATGTACTCGATGAGGAATCCGGCTTCGGCATCGTCGCGGGAGATGCCAAAGGTGGTCTGGGTCAGATCGTTGGTGCCAAAGGAGAAGAAGTCAGCCTGCTCGGCAATCTGATCGGCGGTGATCGCCGCCCGGGGGATCTCGATCATCGTTCCGAAGGCGTAGTCGATCTCCATCTCCTGCTCGAGCATCACCACCCTGGCCTCGGCTTCGAGCAGTTCACGCTGGAATTTCAGCTCGTTGACATGGCAGGTGAGGGGGATCATAATCTCCGGCCGGACGGTGACGCCTTCTTTGGCGACGATACAGGCCGCTTCGAAAATTGCCCTGACCTGCATTTTGGTCAGCTCCGGGATATGGTTGCCCAGGCGGACCCCGCGGAGACCGAGCATCGGGTTGGCCTCACGCAGGCTCTCAACCCGGTGGAGCAGCTTCTCCTTTTCCCCGACCTGCTTGAGCAGGTTGTCGATCTCCTCAAGCCGGCGGACATGCTGCAACTGGATTTTCAGATCACCCAGATCACGCATCAGCGACATCTGGTCGGGGAGAAACTCATGGAGCGGCGGGTCGATCAGCCGGATCACCACCGGCAGACCGTCCATCACCCGGAACAGGCCGGAAAAATCTTCCCGCTGATAGGGGAGAAGCGCCTTGATCGCCTCATTACGCTCCACCGCCATATCGGCCATGATCATTTTCTGGACCAGGGGCAGGCGATCGGTCTCCATGAACATGTGCTCTGTCCGACACAGGCCGATACCTTCAGCGCCATATTCCCGGGCCCGTTTGGCATCAACCGGGTAATCGGCATTGGCCCAGACCCCGAGGGTCCGGAAATCATCGGCCCAGTTGAGAATCTTCATCAGCCAGGGATCCTGAACATCCGGTTCCTTGGCGGGCATCTCACCGAGATAGACCTCACCGGCGGTACCGTCAACCGAGATGAAATCCCCTTCCCGGATAACCATGTCACCTACGGTCATCAGCCGCCGGGTCAGGTCGATTTCGATCTCGCTGACCCCGACCACCGCCGGCTTGCCGAACTGCCTGGCGACCAGGGCGGCATGGCTGGTCCGTCCGCCCCGGCTGGTGAGGATCCCCTGAGCCGCGAGCATGCCATGGACATCGTCCGGCTTGGTCTCCGGCCTGACCATAATCACCCGTTTTCCCTCCTTTTTCCCCCAGGTTTCGGCGAGGTCGGCGTCAAGGGCGACCACGCCGACCGCCGCGCCGGGGGAGACATTCAAGCCCTTGGCGATAAACTTGCCGGCGGCCCGTGCCGCTTTAAGGGTCTCCCGGTCAAACTGCGGATGAAAGAAAAAATCAATCAGATCGGGGGTCACCCGCATTACCGCCTCTTCCCGGGAGATCAGCCCCTCCTCAGCCATATCCACGGCGATCCGGACCGCCGCCTGGGGAGTCCGCTTCCCTTCCCTGGTCTGAAGCATCCACAGTTTGCCTTTTTCGACGGTGAATTCGACATCCTGCATTTCCCGATAATGCTTTTCAAGCAGCATCGCCACCCTCTCAAACTCGGCATGGACCGTCGGCATCTCGGTTTTCAACTCGTTGAGATCCTTGGTCTGGCGAATTCCGGCAACCACATCCTCGCCCTGGGCATTGGTCAGGTAATCACCTTCGATCCGTTTTTCGCCGGTGGTCCCGCTTCGGGTCAGGGCCACCCCGGTGGCACTGTTATTGTCGAGGTTACCGTAGACCATGGTGACGATGTTCACCGCCGTGCCCAGATCATGAGGGATGCCGGCGGCATTGCGGTAGGCGATCGCCCGCTTGCCGTTCCAGCTCATGAAGACCGCCTCCGTCGCCATCTGCAACTGGGCATAGGGCTCGGTGGGGAAGTGGTGGTGGGTGTGGAAGCGGAACACCTTCTTGAACTCCTCGGTGACCGCCATCCAGTGTTCCGCCGCAAGCTCGGTATCGGTTTTCACCCCGGCGGCCTTTCTCGTCTTAGTCAGCACCGTCTCGAACTTTTCATCGGGAATGTGCATCACCACGCTGCCGAACATCTGGATCAGCCGGCGGTAGAGGTCATAGACAAAACGCGGATCACCTGTGGTCTCGATCATCCCTTTGACCGTTTCATCGTTCATGCCGATGTTGAGCACGGTATCCATCATCCCCGGCATGGAAAATCTCGCCCCGGAGCGGCAGGAGAGCAGCAACGGATTTTTCGGGTCACCGAATTTTTTGCCGGTTTTCTCCTCAAGGCTCTTCAAGGCGTTGCTGAACTGGGTCCACAGCCCTTGGGGAAGCTTTTCCCCCAGGGAGAGGTAGGCGTTGCATGCCTCAGTGGAAATGATAAAACCCGGCGGAACCGGAACACCGATCCGGGTCATTTCCGCCAGGTTTGCCCCTTTTCCGCCGAGCAGGCCCCGCACCCCTTCCCAGGAACCACCGGCATTGGCCTCCGCCTCGTTCAATTCATCAAAAAGATAGACCCACTTTTTTGCCATTGTCGTAACCTCCACAATCTGCTTGCCTTATGGTTGACACCCGTTACAGGCCGAACCACCCATTGTGGGTGATCCAGCCTTTTTCAAAACACGATATTTTTCTTCTTTCACCGCTTCCATGACCCATGGCTATTGCAGTTTTTACGGTGACCGTAGCTCCCTTTACCGACCTGTCCCTAAAGTTCCGCTCGATTCAGACCTGATCGGTCTGACCGGTTTGAGCATAACAATCAGGCCGAGGACGATCAAGCTGATGATCGTGATCAGGATAAACACCTGGGAATACTTGCCGGTGAGATCGAAAATCCGTCCGGCGAGGATCGGCCCAAGGGCTCCGCCAACGGTGCCGGCAAAGACCACAATGCCAAAAAGGGTACCGTGGGCGGTTATCCCGAAAATTTCTGCGACAATAGGTGAAACCGCAGTGAAAAAGCTGCCATGGGCCAGGCCGTAGATCGCAGCAAAGCAGTAGAGCATCCATGGCGAGTCGGCGATCTGCAGCCATAAAAGGCTGGCAGTAAGAGTAACAAAACAGACCACCATCACCGCTTTGCTGCCGATTCGGTCGATGGCCACACCGCTGGCAAACCTGCCAATCATGCTTACCGCACCAATGGCGGAGAGCACCCCGGCGGCCTGGGGGGACGAAAGGCCGATATCGCCGGCGTGGGGAACGATGTGCACCAGAATGATCAACAGGCAGAACACGGTCAGGGCGGTGACCGCACAGATGATCACCATCTGCATGGTCCGCAGTGCCGCAAGAGAGTTTAAGCCGGCATCTTGTCTGGAAGCACCCTCCGCCACCCCCCCCTGCAGCGCATCCCGGTCGTTCGACTTGCCGGGCGAAGGATCCCGCTTGAGGACCTGGGCGAGGAGAACGAGGAGGAGCAGGGTCACCGCGCCAATCAACAGGTATGTATGGCGCCAGCCATACACGGCGATACCCAGGCTGGCGAGAAAGGGAATGGCGAACTGCCCGGCACCGGTGCCGACCTTGACGATCCCGGTCATCAGTCCCCTCGACTGGGAGAACCATCTGGCCGTGGTGGTCAGGGCAATCACGTCGATGGCACTGAGTCCGATGCCAAAAAGTATCCCATAAAAGCAGTAGAGCTGCCAGATCTCGTTGACCTGCGCCATCAGCATGCAGCCGGTGCCAAAAAATATCGCGGCAATGCTCATCAATTTTTTCGGGCCGTAGATATCGTTGAGCCGCCCAACCAGGATAGCGAAACTGCCGCTGACAATGAAAGCCAGTGAAGATGCCCCGGAAATTACCGCCCGCGACCAGCCAAACTCAGCAGCCAGGGAGTTGAAAAAGACCCCGTAGCTGACAAAGGTACCGATCCCTGTTGCCTGAATCATAAAACAGGCGGCGACGATCAGGTATGGACGGTGATACCCGGCAGTCATAGAGAATTCACTGAATCCATAAGCGTTCTTTACCGAGGTGGTTACTGACCAACCCATCCGGTCTTCCGCCCACAGCCGTGCCCGGTGCGGGGAACAGCTGTGCCTTCAGCGGAGCGTCTCAAGCCAGGCCAAAGAGTTCGGCGGCATTGTCATGGCAGATTCGGCCGAGCTGTCCGGCAGGAATATTCTGCCTGGCCAGAATTTTCAGTTCTCTGTCCCAGGCATAGGGGATATTGGGGAAATCGGAGCCGTAGAGCACCCGCTCAGCACGGTACCGCCGCAGATCGATTTTCCCGGCAATCGGCAGATAATCGGCAATGGCCATGGCGGTATCAAGCCAGAGATTGTCGTATTTTTCAATCATTTCCCGATATGGCTGGATTTCGTCAATCCCCAGATGAGGTACGCAGACCTTCAGCCGAGGGTACCCTTTCAAGACAGTTTCCAGTTGCCAGGCGGCATAGAGCGTATCCGGGTCACAACGGTAAGCGGCGCTTTTCGGCTCCCGGCCGATGTGCATCACCAGCGGCCTACCGTTGTTCTGGCAGGAAGCATAGAGTTGATGCATTGCCTCACTGTTCAGGGTGAAACACTGCACATGACCGTGGAGTTTGAGCCCGGCCAGGCCGGCGGCAAAGGCCTCCTCAACAATTGCCACGGCACCATCTTCCCCCGGGAAAACCGTGGCAAGCCCGGTGAGCCTGCCGGGAAACTCGGCACATTTTTCCACCATATAGCTGTTGAGTTTTTTGGCAATACCCGGCTTGTGGGCATACTGGAAGGCGACAATATGGCTGATCCCCCGGGAGAGCAGAAAGCTCACCACCTCCGATGAGGTCATCTGGTACCTGATCGGCCAGCCATGTTCGGCAAACCACCGCCATACCGCGGCGAACAGACCATCCGGGAAGATATGGACGTGGCCGTCAATAATCTCCGGCAAGCCATAGGGGACCCTTTCGCCTTGTTGCTCGCTCGTCAACCATATCGGCTTCTGCGCATCCTGCACGGTGTATCCCCCCGGAAGACCTCAAACCGGACAAAAAACCAATTTTCATCAAGCAAGCCAAAGGGTTATGATGAAAAAATCCGGGCGATTCGAGCAAGGACTCTTCCGGGCAACTCAAAGAGAGTCACGGCCACTCCCGGATTTGGCTTTCGTTGTCCCACGCCAATCTTAAAATCGGAGTGGAATTTTTGCTTGCAGGAGGGACAGGCCATCACGATACCCCCGACATTTTTCGGGAAACGCAAGCGCTGCCCACATGATGGACAGGCTTTTTCTTGGTGGTCGGCCATGTCGTTTCCCTGGGAATGCATACCATTATGTGCCAACGCTTGCCGGATCTAATCAGAATGTTGCCGGCAAACTGCCAAACAAGTAAACCTCCTGCCAAATTGACCAGATGTTCCCGGCAAGCACAAACATTTTCTGTCCCGGCCATGCAGACCGGCCAACGAGCGGCAGGCAAAACGCAACCGGGGTCAGGCTTGCAAGATTGCAACATGGCCGGGATCAACTTGAAATCTTGCAAGCCTGACCCCCCTCAAAAGCAAAAGGCCTTTCTCCCGAAGAAGAAAGGCCTTGATTATTTCTGGCTCCCCGGGACGGATTCGAACCGCCGACAGGGTGGTTAACAGCCACCTGCTCTACCGACTGAGCTACCGAGGATTATGGGAACCCTGCGCCTGCCGACTGGGCTGGCGCGAGGATAGGGCGGCAATATAAACCGCACGAGAGGACGTGTCAACAGATTTTACCACTGCGAATCATCGGTTGACCCGGGTCACTGCTGCATCATATGCTGCATCCCTTTCATCAGTTCCTGGGCCTGTTCGAGCATCTTGCGCTCCTCGTCGCTGAGCCCTTCATCCGGGAGAATTGGCATCTCCATTGGCGGGGTCGACCCATGCCGACCGGCCTCCGGGTCGCTGAGCATTGCCATCGCCTGCCGGGCCATGTTCCGTGACAGAATGTCGGCCTCGGGGTCGGACTGGGCGATAATCCCCTCCGGGTGGAGAAATACCGCATCGTCGACTGGGCCGGTATCGACCGCGGTGGCAATCTCCGTCATGCTCATCCCCATCATGTTCATTTCGGTCTTCAGAGGGATATCGGTACCATGAATCAGGTAGACGACCGCACCGCCCATCACTTCCGCCCGGTCACAGTCGTAGCCGAGGATTTTCGCCGCGTTCTGCTGAATATCGCCGCCAACCGTCTCACCATAGGCCAACCCTACCCGCTGAACAGTTTCCTCGACCTGTTTTTTGGCTTCGCCGCTCAGTTTTTGGTACTCCTCGACCATATACTTCTCCGGGTTGACCATTTTGTCGCCCTCGCCACTCTCCAGGTCGTAGGAGTAGATAAACTCCGGGTCCTTGAACTCCACCGTAGCGGTCTTCACGGTCATCCCCATCATTTTCGAGACGGTGTTGTGATACGTCGCCCGCTGTCGACCATGATCACGGATGTAGAGCACCGCTTCCCCCTCCTCCAGCCCACTGATCGTGTAGCGGATGGTCGCCTCCTTAAACGGCAGCTTCTTTTCCCAGGGCAGTTCACCGGCGACTGCCACGGACGATGCCAACAGCCAGCCGAAAAAAACCAGAAAACCACGCGTAATGTTCTTCATTATCCCTCCAAAGGTCCCATTGGTACTGCTCCAGCCCTGCCCGTCCATGGGCGAACCAGCATCTTTTTCGACCAGTTTTTCTCCCTGCTGCCCGCAACATACCGCACTCTGCTGCAGAGCTCAAACCATTCACGGGGCATCTCGCCTTCGGCAGGCGTGTCACCTGCGGTACGGAATCTGCCGGGAAAAGGTTCGGTTCAGCCGCTGCCACCACCGGCAAAGCGGCTCATCTCGACGAGCATCTCGGCAAATAGCGGGTTGGGTTTCTCGAGCGGTTCAGCGCTGCCATCGGCATCGGCGGCATAGACCGGTTCCGCCAGAACTACCCCGGCATGGTAGATATTCTCGGTAGCCGGAACGACAAAACGGTGGAAATTTCCGGGCTCGAAATGTTCGGCAAGGGCGTCGATCGCTGCCACCCTGACCACCCGGTCAACTGCCGACCAGGCGGCAAAAACCCGTTTGTCGAGCCGCCGGTCACCTCGATAACCGTCGAGATGATCGGCCAGTTCCGCCATGAGCAAGGCCAGTTCCCTGGCGCTGCCGAGGGGGACATGGCAATAGCGATAGGGGTTTTTGCCCACCAGCTGGCGGACCTCAGGCAGGCGGTAGATAAAGGATCGGCGGAGGATCGTCTCTGCCAGCCAGCCGACAGCGGGGACGCCGAAATCATAGAGACCAAGGGCGGCGGCAAAAAGATAGATATCACCCGTCACCCTGGGGTCCTGGCAACCGGCATGGAGGGTGAGGGCGCCACCGGTGGAGAGCCCACCGACCGAGACCCGGTCGCCGGCAGCGGCCGCCACGGCTATGGCAAAGTCGACATTTTTCTTCCACTCCTGCAGCGATACCCCGGACATCCCGTTCGGCTCGCGCAGGCCGTGTCCCTGGAGCAGGGGCAGGTAGACACTGTAGCCGAGAGCCCGGAAGAAAAACCGGCCAAGGGCCACCATAAAGTAGGGCGAGTCGGTCAGGCCGTGGACCAGCACCACCGCCCGGCCGGAAGGGGGCTGTTGCAGGAACAGGCGCGGCTCACAGCCGGGACGCACCAACTCCTCTGAAAAATACCTGAACTCGTCGTAATATGCCGACCAGACTCTTTCCACTGCCTGTTCCGTGATCATTTTTCCCTACTCTCCACTACCCCTCCCGGTGCGGCTCCGAGGCTGCCGATAAAGGCGCCGACCTTTTCGAACACTTGTTCGGAGCCCTCGCCGTTAACGATAATATGGCGGTCGAAGTTGAGCAAGGTAAACTCCTTGCTGGTCGAACCGATCGCCTCATAGAGCTTTCTGCTGCCCTTCGGTGCGACAACCGGATTGTCGGCCGCCTGAATAATCAAGGCCGGCGCAAAAATCTTCCCGTAACCCTTGGCCATCGCCTCGAGCATCTCGCCCACCTCACGAATCGCTTCCAGCGGATTGCGTGGATAATTGACATGGGGGTTACCGTTGGTGAAAGGGAGGTATTCACCAGCCCCCTCTCCCCGGCGCATCCGGTTCCGCAACCGATTCCAGACATCTTTGCCCGGCATGAAACTCGCCGAGTAATCGTGCAAACTCAGCGGAGGGCAGATGGCGAAAACCCCTGCCAACCGCGCACAGCGAGCCGCCAGATCAAGAGCAAGACTGCCCCCGACGGCCATTCCGCCGACCACCACCCGACGGCAGATCGTGCTCATCAGAACGTAGGCGTTTTCCACCGCCTCAACCCACTCATGATACTGCCGTTCGGCAAGATCTTCCGGAGAGGTACCATGTCCGGGAAGCCGGGGAGCATACACCCACAGGCCGCGACGGCGGAGTGTTCCGGCCAGCGCCCGGACCTCCTCCGGCACAGCCAGGTAGCTGTGTATCAGCACAACCCCCATCTTCCGCCGCAGGGCGGGAAGAAGAAACGGCATCCCTGAACCGATCGACTCATCCCTTTTCCCACCTGTGGCATGGCTGCACTCCTCGTGACAGCGGCGTTGATCCCGGCGCAAGAGATAGTTGGTCAGCCGCAACCTGAGCAATGGCATCGGCAGCCAGGCAAGAATATTGAGCATTTTCAACAGCGGTTGCAGCGGTTCCACCTCATTGGCCATTACCTCGACCGGGTTGTCAAAGCGGCCGTTGTGGAAACCGAGGGGCAGAGCAAGTTTATTGCGGTTGCGATAGAGAAAGTTGCCGCGCCTTTCGAGAATCCCTTTCTCCTCGGCAAGCTGAAAAAAATTGTCGTATTTCTGGTAGCGGTCGTCGGTGAGCAGATGGGCTTGATCCGCCTGGAGAGATTTGTGCAGATGGCAATGCCCCCCTTGGCCGTCACTGAGCAGCGTGGCGGCAAAGAATGCCCGGCGGAGAAAATCGTCCTCCCGTTGCCGATTCCACGGCGAACAACGCAACAGCGAGGCA
>JAZBOD010000002.1:0-12814 GCA_036350955.1 Desulforhopalus sp.
CCTCATCCACCAGGTCGACGGTAATTCCCTGGAAAATTCCCGCCCAAGGGCCGACGACAGGAAAAAGATGACGTCAAAGCGTAGATCGTGGCCCATTGTTGGTATAGGCGCCTCAGCCGGCGGGCAGTCGGCACTCACCGCCTTTTTTACGGCAATGGCCGACGAGCCGGGGATGGCCTTTGTCCTGGTGCAGCACCTCGCCCCGGACCATAAGAGCATCCTTGCCGAGCTTATTCAGCACCACACCCGGATGCCGGTCTGTGAGGTAGTGGACGGAATGGAGGTGTCTGCCAACCGGGTCTATGTCATCCCCCCAAACTGTGATCTGGCCCTGACCGGCGGCAGGCTTCATCTCTTTACCCCCTTTGCCCCCCGTGGCCGGCGTCTGCCGATCGACTTCTTTTTCCGTTCCCTGGCTCAGGATCAGCAGGATCGGGCCATCGGCATAATCCTTTCCGGTACCGGCAGCGACGGAACCCTCGGAATCCGCGCCATCAAGGGTGAGGGAGGGATGGTGATGATCCAGGCCCCAGAGTCGGCGGAATACGACGGCATGCCGCGCAGCGCCGGCGCCACTGGGCTGGTCGATTTTGAGCTCGAGCCGGAGCAGATGCCGGAGCGACTGATCGCCTACTGCAAACACGCCCTCAGTGGCTCAGGCAGGACGGTATCCTCCCTGCCGCCAGGAGAGGAAAAGTCCCTGGACAAGATCTTCATCCTCCTCCGCAACCAGACCGGGCATGACTTTTCCCAGTACAAGCCAAGCACCGTCCAGCGCCGTATTGGCCGGCGGATGGCCCTGCAGCAGATCGACACCATCGACCGCTATATCGCCTATGCCCAGCAGACCCCGGCGGAGTTGACCGCCCTGTTTCGCGACCTGCTGATCGGAGTGACCCAGTTTTTTCGCGATCCGGAGGCTTTTGGGCTCCTTGAACAACAGGTCTTGCCAAAACTGATTGCCGAAAAAGGGGCGGCTGAGGCGATCCGCATCTGGACACCGGGCTGCTCGACCGGTGAGCTTCGGGTGATCATGGCCAACCGGGCCTTTTACCGGACCTTCCAGAACAGTGCTGAAGAGGCGGTCGGCCGGTTGCTCTACGAACTCGACGACGGCCAGTGGGATATCCCGGCGCTGCGCGAGCTGCTTGGAAAAATCCTCCCCGAAAACAGCATATTCAACGGCTATGAAGTACACTCTGTCTGGAAGCATCTCGGACGGCGGACCATGCGCCTTAACGCCCGGCAGATTGTCAATACCGCTGGTGAGCCGAACATGATTTTGCTGGCAATTGAGGAGTGTTGGGAAAGTACCAGGGAGGATGGTGAGGTTGGATAGCTGGCATATATCCAGAAGTCCTTTACCCGGCAGGAATGTGCGGCTAAAATCAAAGAGGCGCTTGATTTCACTTGAGACCTAAGTCGGCTACGCTCTGAAGCTCAAGGTGATGGTCCTCGCCACAATGCCTGAATCGGTGCCCGCCCAGGAAGGGCTGAAAGCTCCCCCGAGACCAGCAGGGGCTTGGACACAACAACTTTTTCGTTCAGAAATACCCGAAGAGAGGCTCCATGGCGGGGAAAAAAGATCAATCGGTTTATAGCAACGAGTCAAATCATCGGCAGGAAGCGGAAGACGCGAACATTCGTTTGCCGGATGCCACTTCAGATCCGATGGCCTCGCAAAAGAACCGCTGGTTGCTCCATGACCTGCAGGTGCAGCAGGTTGAACTGGAGATTCAGAACGAGGAGCTTCGCCGTACCCAGAAGGAATTGATTGCCGCGCGGGAACGCTATTTTGACCTCTACAATCATGCCCCGGTGGGGTACTGCACCCTGGATCCTAAGGGGAAAATTGTTGAGGCTAACCACACCGCCATGAAGATGCTTGGCGCTGATCAGGAGGCGCTGCTCAATCAACCTTTCTCGCGGTTTATTCTCGCCGATGATCAGGATATCTTCTACCGCCACAGCCGGAAGCTCTTTGCCCTAAAGGAGGCGCAGGACTGTGAGCTGCGGCTGCTACGGCCCGGAGAACCACCCTTCTGGGCCAGTCTCAATGGGGTCGCGGCGGTGGATGAGAGTGGTCAGGCTCTTTGCCGGATGACGATCAGCGATATCACCGCCCGGAAGAAGATCGAGGCGGTGATGACTGCCCGGCTGCGCCTGAAAAAAATGGCAGGCTCTCACCGACTGGTCGAAATTCTCCAGACCACCGTCGATGAGGCGGAAGTTCTCACCGACAGCCGGATCGGCTTTTATCACCTGCTCGCCAAAGATTGGCCGACCGGCTTTACCCAGGCCTGGTCGACCAACACCATCGGCAAGATGTGTCAGGTGGCCGGGCGGGAGTCATCCTGTGCGATGAACCACGCCGGCCTGTGGCCTGAGTGTATTGAGCAGGGCAGACCGGTAGTGCATAACGAACTGGCGACTCTACCCGGATATCATCGTCTGCCGCCGGGCCATCCCGGGGTTACCCGGGAACTGGTGGTGCCGGTGGTCCGGGGCGAGGTGGTGGTCGCCCTGCTTGGCGTCGGCAACAAACCGGTGCCCTATACCGACCAGGATGTCGAGGTGATGGTCACCCTGGCTGATCTTCTCTGGGACATCGCCGAACATCGGCGGGCCGAGGAGGCACTGCGGCAGAGCGAGCGGGAACGGCTGCAGGTCCAGGAAATTGCCAATGCCCTGCTCCGCGAGCAGACCGAGAACCTGGAATCGATCTACAGGGTTCTTGACAGTGTCGGGTTGATCATTTGTCGGCTGGAGGAGAGTGATGCGAGGATCGAGATTTTTAATCCCGGGGCGGAAAAGCTTTTCGGCTACCGGCAGGAGGAGGCACTCGGCCAATCGATCAGATTGATCTACCCGCCAGCCCTTTCCGCCCAGGTTCCCGACCGGGCCGCTCGCCTCCGTCGGGGCGAGGCGTTTCAATCCTTTCAGATGACCGTTATCCACCAATCAGGTGCTGAAATTCCGGTGGTGGTTTCGGTACACCCGTTTGACTATCGAGATGGTCAATACCGCAAATCGGTAGGGGTGTTTCGCGATATCACCGAAATGGTGGTGATCCAGAAGGAGCTTGAAGCGAGCAACCTTGATCTCGAGCGACGGGTTGAAGAGCGCACCCTGGAACTGCAGGAGACCCAGCAGAAGTATCTCCATGCCGAAAAACTCTCGGCAATCGGCAAACTCTCCGCCTCAATCGCTCATGAGTTCAACAACCCGCTGCAGGGGATTCTCGCCATTCTCAAAGGCTTGCAGAAGCGGGCGATCCTCGAGGAGGAAGACCGGGAACTGCTGGCGGCGGCAATTGGTGAGAGCGACCGGATCAAGTCCCTGATCCGCAGTCTTCAGGAGTTTAACCGGCCCTCTCCCGGGCGGAAAATTTTGCTTGATGTCCATGGCTCTCTTGATGCCATGCTCCTTCTGCACAAAAGCGAGTTCAAAAGCCGGCGAATCACCGTTCAGCGCAACTATGCACCGGGTTTACCGCAGATTCTTGCGGTTCCCGACCAGATCAAACAGGTCTTTCTCAATCTCCTCACCAATGCCGCCGATGCCTGCCAGATGCCGGGTGGGGTGATAACTGTCACCACCCGTTGCGCTGGAGATCGGCTGGCGGTTATCATCGAGGATACCGGAATCGGTATTAAGGAAGAGGAAATGTCCCTAATATTTCAACCATTTTTTACAACGAAGCCGGAAGTCAAGGGTACTGGTCTCGGGCTGCCGGTCTGCTATGGGATTGTCAAGGAGCACGGCGGAGAGATCTTCATTGAAAGCCGGCCGGGGGTGGGAACGACCTGCACCGTTCTGCTGCCAGTTTCTGGCAGAGAGGAACCTTCTGGCAGGAGAGGACACGAAGCAGAACGGTAATTATGGGGTGGGGCGATGGGTGGCAGGGGCAATGACAAGCCGGCGATACTCTTTGTTGACGATGAGGAGATCATCCGCAAATCCTTTGTCCGGGAGTTGGAGATGGAAGGTTTTGCGGTTACCGCGGCCGATGGCGGCAGGCAAGCCCTTGCCACCCTGGCCGAAGGTGAGTTTGACCTGGTGATTACCGATCTGGTGATGCCGGAAATCGACGGCCTCGGCGTCCTCAAGGCGGCCAAAGAGACGGCGCCGCATATCGGGGTGATCATCCTCACCGGTTATGGAGACATCGGCTCGGCGATCGCCGCCCTCCGCCTGGGGGCCGACGACTTCACCCTCAAGCCCTGCGAGATCGAAGAATTGACCTTGAGGATTCACCGATGTTTGGAAAAGGGCCAGCTACTGCAGACCCTTTCTCTGCAGAATCGCCGACTCGAGGTGGAGATCGAGCGACGAAGGGCAGTGGAAAAGCAGTTACTTGAAAGCGAGAGCCGTTTGCGCCTGGCGCTGGATGCCTCCTCAAACGGGGTGTGGGACCGTAACCTGCGCACCGGTGAAGTCTATTTTGGCGAAAACTGGCCACGGACCCTGGGCTATACCAACCCGGCAGAGATCAGCGCCGGGGAAAATTTTGATGATCTGCTTCATCCAGAGGACCGGGAGAGGGTGATCGCCCTGCGCGAGGCCCATATCCGTGGCGAGACCCCCCGCTATGAGGCGGAGTACCGGGTGCGCAACCGCGCCGGGGAGTGGCAGTGGATTCTCTCCCGGGGGCAGGCGGTGGCCCGGGACGAGCAGGGCCAGGCTGTGCGGATTATCGGCACCTACACCGACATTACCCGGCTGAAAAAGGTCGAGGACGAACTGAAACGGAGCCAGAGTGAACTGGAACAGAGAGTACAGCAGCGAACCGTCCAGTTGTCGGAATCCAATATCGCCCTGACCGTACTGCTCAAAAAAAGGGAGGAGGATCGGGAAATCCTTGCAGAACAGGTGCTCGCCAATGCCGCAAAACTGGTGGAACCCTTTCTCGACCGCCTGCAGGAGAGCCGGCTGAACGACCAGCAGAAGGTCCTGGTCGATATTCTCCGCGCCAATATCGCCGAATTGACTTCGCCCTTTGCCAGCCATTTTTCCGGCAAGCTGGTGCGGCTTACCCCGGCGGAGATGCAGGTCGCCAACCTGGTCAAGCAGGGAAAAAGGACCAAGGAGATCGCCGCAATCATGCACCTCTCCCCTGGAACCATCAGTATCCACCGCAAGAACATCCGCAAGAAACTGGAACTCACCCACCAGAAAACCAACCTGCAGACTGCCCTTTCGGTCAATATCTAAACCCCATCCCATCTCACAGCCTCTCTGCTTCGCCACTGGCCTGTGCGGCAGCTCATTCATCAGACTGTTCAGCGCGAAAATCGCTGCGCTGCCGAATTTTTTGGCGCAAATAACTGGCTTGCAGATAAAAAGTAAATAGAAATTATACCCAATATATCCCTTTTCTTGCCCTATTGTCGCGGCAGTGCAAAAAGGTCATAGTAGCAGCGACAGGGAACCTCAACCTGTGGTTGGCTTATTTTGTCAGGCAATCAGGTGAGCCTTGAAGGTTCAGGCTGTCCCGGGGGATGAGCGGCACCCAGAACAATTCGAGCAAGGGGAGAGTGCGATGCCGACCCAAAAAAAGAAATCGGTACTGCTGGTTGATGATGAGCCAATTATTCTCAGCAGCCTTGCTCGCGAGTTGTCTAAAAATGCCCCGAAACTTGATGTCACCCTTGAGGTGAGCGGCGAGAGTGCGATTGCCGGGATCAACAAAAGCTGTTTCGATCTGGTTGTCACTGATTTGGTGATGCCCGGGATTGATGGTTTTGCCGTACTCAAGGCGGCAAAGCAACGTGATGCGCAGACCATGGTGATCATATTGACCGGCTTTGCCGATATGGAGTCGACGATTGAGGCGCTCCGGCTTGGTGCCGACGATTTTTTGCAGAAGCCATGCGATGTCGACGAGTTGATTTTTCGGATGGAGGGCTGTTTTACCAAACAGGAGCTGTTACGCAAAGTGACCATGTATGAGAATATTCTGCCAATATGCAGCTACTGCAAAAAGATCCGGGCTGACCCTCCTGGCGAGTTTGGCTCGGGGCAATGGTACAGTCTCGAGGAGTTCTTCAGCAAGGTGAAGGGAGTGTCCTGCTCCCATGGCTGCTGTCCGGACTGTTTTGCCAGGCTGTTACCGGACATCGATGAAGAGAAAGCCAGGTCAGGTTGAACTGGGTGGGCGGCTGGTATAGCAAATAATAACCAAGGGGGAGGAGCCAATGAAAAAGATCGAGAAGATGGTTGTGCCGGTGGATTTCTACCAGCATACCGATGGCCTGGTTGGTTTTGCCATGGATGTAGCCAACCAGATGGGGGCAAAAATCACTTTTCTCCACGTCGTCGAACCGGTGGGCGAGGGGATCAACTATTTCGGTGAATATCCGGCCTCCTTTGCCGATGTCAATGAGGAGATCTTTGAGCGAGCAGAGAGCCAGATGGCGGCACTGGTCAAAAAATGCGAGGTGACCAGCCCCGGATGCAGTGGTCTGGTGCTCAAAGGGGATGTCACCGATGGTATCCTCGACTACGTCAAAGGCAAAGCGAGCGATCTGCTGGTTATGGGTACCCATGGTTACCGTGGAATCCAGAAAATCGTCCTTGGCAGCGTTGCCGATCGGGTGTTGAAGCGGGCCTCCTGCCCAATTCTCATCTTCAATCCGTACAAAGGCGAGGTCAGCTGACCGGTATGAAAATTCAGCCATTATGGGGAGACAGATTATGAACGAAGCAAAAAAAGAGGCAAAAAAACATGAGGTAGAGAAAGTTCGCCCGAGAGGGATGACGCCGTTTGAGCGGTTTGACCTCTTTGGTGATGACGGTTTTACCAAAGAGATGGACCGTTTTTTTCATGAGTATTTCCCCCGCCGGTGGTGGCACCAGTTTCATCTTGGCTGGCCGGGCCGATCAGGGGCGCGGGCAATGGAACCATTTCTGGGGAAAACACCTTCGGTGGATATCCTCGACCGGGAAGAGGATTTTTTGATCAAGGCCGAGTTGCCTGGAGTTGAGAAAAAAGATATCAGCATCTCCCTGGCCAACAATATGCTCACCCTTGAGGCGAGTATGGGCAAGGAAGAGAAAGAGGAGAAAGGGGAGTATTATCGGCGGGAAATCTGTTCCGGTATGTTCCGAAGGGTGATAGACCTGCCGGAACCGGTTAAGGAGGAAGAAGCCAAGGCGACCTTTAAGAACGGTATCCTCGAACTGGTTGTCCCCAAAGTGGCAAAAGCCAAACGCACCACGGTAAAAGTCGACTGACCAGAACGTCGCATTACAGAACCACTATCAGCAAGGAGTTGTCCAATGCCACAGGGAACAGTGAAATGGTTTAATGATTCTAAGGGGTTTGGTTTTATCGAGCAGGAAAATGGCAAAGATATCTTTGTCCATCATACCGCGATTCAGGCTAAAGGGTTTCGGTCACTCGCCCAGGGTGATCGGGTGATTTTTGAAGTTGTCGACGGGACCAAGGGGCCTGCCGCGGAAAAGGTGATCAAGATATAAGTGCAACCAGCCGGAACCCCGCCTTTTACCCGGCGGGGTCGGCTGCTTCTTCTGCATAGGCAGCCGCCTGGCGAAGATCGGCGAGGGCGAGGGTCAGGTCGGTATGCAGCTCAGCGACCGTCTCGTAGAATACTTCGGTAGCCGCTGAGAAGTGGAGAAGGATGTTGTTGAGTGAGACCGGTATGTAAGGGAAAAGCTTCTGCAGGTTGACCACCCGGTTTTTAAAAAGCAGTGAAAAATCGGCGGGTACAAGGGAGTTGAGCACTTTCTCCCCCATCCTCGGGTCGGCAAGGATTTCCCGAGGCGGGAAGTCCCCCCGGCCACAGAGATAGATGAGGATGTTGCCTAGTTCATAGAGGTCGAGGGCGAAGGGTTTTTCCGGAAGATGGAAGTCGTAGTCAAAATCGATCCAGGAATACTGGCCGGTATGGCGGTCGACAAAGATATGGTCGCGGCGGATATCGCCGTGGCGCAGGCCGTGTTCGTGGAGGTAGCCGATTGCCTCAAGACAGTGGAGAAACTGATCAAGGATTGCCGGAAGTTCAAGGAAAAAGTAATCCCGATGGCTCGACTCGCTACGCTGGATCACTTTGTCAAGCCGGGTACCGTTGATCGGTGTCACTACCCGGACCAGGTTGCCGGCATCGTCGAGCAGGCTCTCGCCCTGCATGAAATGAGCACGGCCCTGAACCAGTTCGAGCACCCGGGCCTCCTTCTCGGGGCTACGGTAACAGGGAATGGTGAATTGCCCGAACTGGATGTTGAAGGTTTCATAAAAGACCAGTTTGACAATATAGCTCTCCCCGGTGAGTAACTCTTCGACCTTGGGTACCCAGGGCTTGATCTGTTCGTCCACCCCGAATCGCCCCTCCTTGCTATAGGCGGTCACCAGGAAGAACCGCTCGTCCACCACGATCACATCACCGTAGTCAATAGCGGTAAAGTCGGTGGTGTCACGAAAAACCCGCGGCGCCCGGCGGATGCTTCGGGTGACCCGGTGATCCTGCAATTTACCGGCGACGCTCTCCGGCAGGGAGGAGGCTGGAGCGGAGGAAGCCATCAGCCGATGACCCACACCGCGATATCCCTGCCGTTATGGATCAGGGCGTTGGATATCGAGCCGAAGAGAAACTCTTCGGCTTTGGAGATGCCGCGCTTACCGACAACGATGGTGCCGTAGCCCTCTTTTTCCTGGAGTTCGAGGATTGCCGAACTGATCGATTTCTGGTAGGCCATCAGGCACTTTGAACGGATTGCCTCGGCAGGGATGCCATGTCTATGGAGCATCTTCGCGGCCTGGGCGAGCATCGCTTCCGCCTGCTTTTCCTGCTCCTCCTGGTAGGCATCCAGCGTGCCGCCACTGCGGTAATAGTCCGGTGGCGGTTCGGGGTAGATGTGCAGCAGACAGAGGGAAACATCGGCGAAATGGCCGGCAATCCGGCCGACGTAGTCGACCGCGTTGAGAGATCTGACCGACTCGTCTATAGCAACCATGATTCGCTTCCAACTATGCATGACCTCACCTCCTTGCCAGGCATGTGGCCAGCCCCGGCAGTGAAACCGGATCGTTGACAAGCAGACGTACTGTTCCTGTCTTGTTGTTCAACCTACCCCTTTGCCACGGATTCTGCAAATTTTTTACTCGACAAAAAATCCCCGACATCCTCCCTGGCCTGTAGTATGGTGTCGCAAAAACCCTGATCATCATCTGGAGAGCACCATGCGCTACTCACCCCTTGCCGTAGATCTCTACGAACTGACCATGCTTGCCGGCTACCTCGAGCAGGGAATGGCTGAAAGGCCGGCAATCTTTGACCTCTATTTCCGTACCAACCCGTTTGCCGGTGGCTACGCGGTATTCGCCGGTCTCGAACCGGCGCTTGATGCCCTGGAAAACCTACGCTTTCTCCCGGAGGAGATTGCCTATCTCCAGGAGTTGGCGATTTTCCCGCCAGGTTTTTGCGATTTTCTTGCCTCTTTCCGGTTTCGGGGGAAGGTGATGGCCCCAGCGGAAGGGACGGTGGTTTTTGCCAACGAGCCCCTGCTTTCCGTTTCCGGCACCCTGGCGGAGGCCCAACTGGTCGAGACGCTGCTCCTCAATATCATCAATTTTCAGACCCTGATCGCCACCAAGGCGGCGCGGATCTGCTCCGCTGCCGGTGACGCGGAAGTGATCGAGTTCGGCCTCCGCCGTGCCCAGGGGCCCAACGGTGGGCTTTCGGCATCGCGCGCCGCCTGTGTCGGCGGCGCGGCGGCAACCAGCAATGTCCTGGCCGGCATGGCCTTTCAGCTGCCGGTGCGTGGCACCCACGCCCATAGCTGGGTGCAGTCTTTCCCGGATGAACTGAGCGCTTTTCAAGCTTACGCCGACTGTTTCCCCGCCGGAACCGTACTCCTGGTTGATACCTACGATACCCTGGGGAGCGGTGTTCCCAATGCCATTACCGTCGCGCGCCGCCTGCGGGAAAAGGGGTATCAGCTTCAGGGAATCCGGCTCGATTCCGGAGATCTTGCCTACCTCTCTCGCAGGGCGCGGGAAATGCTTGACGAAGCGGGATTTCCCGAGGTGCGGATCCTTGCCTCCAACGAAATCGATGAAGAGGTTATCGCCTCGATCGTTAACGAAGGCGGGCGGGTCGATATCTATGGTGTCGGGACCAAACTGGCCACCGGTGCCGGTGCCGGTGGTGTTGCGCTCAATGGCGTGTACAAACTTGTCGCAATCGATGGCCAGCCGAAAATGAAAATTACCAGCGATACTGCCAAGGCAACCCTGCCCGGGAGCAAGCGGGTTCGCCGAGTCTGCAACGCTGATGGGAGTTTTCTTCAGGATGTGGTCTCTCTTGAAGGGGACGAGATCGGTGCCGGGGCGACGGTCTATGACCCGACCAACCCCCTGCGCCACACCATACTTCCGGAGGGCGTACACTTCAAAGAGCTGCGGCGGACGGTGATGGTCGATGGCCGGCGTACCCTGCCCAGCGAACCGCTTGCTGCCATGGCCGAACGTTGCCGGCGCCAACTGCAACTGCTCCCCGCCGGCTGTCAGCGTTTCATCAACCCCCACCGCTATAAAGTGTCGATTTCTTCACCCTTAAAGGAGCTGCGCTGGACAATGATTCAGGCAGCCGCCACCAGGAGGTCGAGGATATGAGCGGAAAAAGAGCCCTGCTTCTTGTCGATGTGCAGAACGATTTTTGCCCGGGCGGCACCCTGCCGGTGCCCGAGGGCGACCGGGTAATCGATCCGCTCAACCGGGCGATCGCCAGGTCTTTGGCCGCAGGCTGGCCGATTTTTGCCAGCCGTGACTGGCATCCGCCGCATACCAGCCATTTTGTCGGACAGGGGGGGACTTGGCCGGCACACTGCGTGCAGCAGACCTCCGGGGCGGATTTTCATCCCGGCCTGCGCCTGCCGGAGAGTGTCGTGGTGGTCTCAAAGGGATCTGACCCTCAGGCCGATGGCTATTCGGCCTTTGAGGCAGTGTCGGAAGGCGGGAAAACCCTGGCTGAGCTGCTTGCCGCGGCCGGGGTCGAGGATCTGCTCGTTGGCGGTCTGGCTACCGATTACTGCGTCCGCGCCACCGTCCTTGACGCACTGCGCCTTGGTTTTTCGGTGGCCCTGCTGGAGGATGGGGTGGCCGGGGTGGAGATCAAACCCGGCGATTCGCAGCGGGCGGTCGAGGAGATGCGTCAGGGTGGTACAGCGGTCCTCCGGGTCGACGATTTGGGCGCACCAGACCGTCCCTGAGCCGCCGGGGACGGGGGAGGGTTAGCCGTTCGCAGGCTTTGCCTGGAATTTCCGGTCGGCAAAGCTGCACGCTTCAATATGGCGAATGCTGATGCCGACAAAGGCGTGCTCAAGGGCTATCCGCTGCTTCTGCCATTTGTCTTCGACCCGGTGCACCCTGGTAACCGTTGCCTCGGTCAACGGCATGAAGCGGAGGGCGCTTTTGCTCTTGAACAGCCCGTAAAATACCCCGGTGATATAGAAGAAGGCATCGCCGTTGCTGTAGGTGACGGCGTGGATCACTGAGGTCTCCTCATTGGTCTTGGCTTTGAGGGTTGCGGCCCGCAGTTTCTCCTTGGCATCTCCGGATTTCTTTAAGGCGTCGAAGAAAAAAATTACCTCGGAGAGCCGCAGCTGTACTTTGGGAAAATCGCTGAGCTTGACGTCTCCGGTAAGAAGTATTTTGGCGTTGTGCAGGAGAACGGCATCGTCGAAACTCTTTTCCGCCGGGTTTTTCCAGTAGAGGTTGGCGCTGTTGAAAAAATCGATGGTGCGCACCGCCTCGTTGGCCATGTCGATATGGCCGGTGTACACCTTGCCGGGGGTGTACAGGGTGATTTCCCTTTGGTTGATCTGCATCTGCCCCTCCTGGGTGAGTCCGGGCTGTACGTAAAACCCCCTACGTTTTGATCCATTAGGCCAATAATAATCTTTTCTTGGCGGTTGGCATGGAAAATTTGCTCGCAGCCGACGGCCAATCGTTCCTTGAGGCGGCCGGGAGCTTTGTGGTGTCTGTCGGGGTGGTTAATTTCCGCTGCCGGCCGTTGCGGCGCCGGGCGGAATCGCCTCCGCCTCCAGCCAGTTGGTCAGGGCGGTCAGGGCGATTTTCGCCCGTTCCTCGCCGCGGAATTTTTTGGCGACTTTTTTTGTCCACGGCGGGAAAAGGCCGAAATTGATGTTCGATGGCTGAAAAGTTTTCGGATCGCTTTCGGTAAGGTGGCGGAGAAGGGCGCCAAGCGCCGTCTGTGGGGGAGGGATGACGACCCTCTGGCCAAGGGCTATGCGGGCGGCATTGATTCCGGCGAGAAGGCCCATTGCGGCAGATTCGACGTACCCTTCAACCCCGGAGAGCTGTCCGGCAAGCAGGATGTCCGGCCGGCTCTTGAACTGCAGGCTCGGGGCAAGAAGTTCCGGGGAGAGAACGAAGGTGTTGCGGTGGATCGAGCCCAGACGGGCAAACTCGGCATGTTCCATGCCGGGGATCAGCCGGAAGATCCGCAACTGCTCGGGATAGGTAAGTTTGGTCTGGAAGCCGACCATGTTGCAGGTGCTCTCCTCGCGGTTTTCAAAACGGAGTTGGACCACCGCGTAAGGGTCACGGCCGGTGCGCGGATCGGCCAGCCCCACCGGTTTCATCGGGCCAAACCTCAGGGTTTCCTCACCCCGGGCACAGAGCACCTCCACCGGTAGGCAGCCTTCAAAATATTTGGCTTCTTCAAACTCTTTTAAGGGGACACATTCGGCCTGGCCGAGGGCGGTGATAAACTCCTGGTACTGGGCGCGATCCATCGGACAGTTGAGGTAGTCGCCGGGGCCGTCATCG
>JAZBOD010000003.1:0-9044 GCA_036350955.1 Desulforhopalus sp.
ATGGCGCAAATTGCGCCTAAGTCTGAAGAAAAGATCTCGAGAGGAGGGAGAATGTGCCGCAGTGAGGGAGAAAACCAGCTAAGGACGGGGGAAGGCGCAGTAATTGCCCTATTTCCCCCGTCCGTAAAGGTATCGGAGGGCGGTCTCAGTGCCCACTGCCTTGTCCGCTCTCAGTTCCGAGCAGACGACCGTGGCCCTGAACTCCTATGTGGCAGGCGGTACAGCGGGTATCGGAGGCAAAAGCGGTAGCACCATCATGGCAGGCGCCACAGTAGCCACCGGCATAGAGGGTTTCCATGGTAAAATCGTCATTTTCCTCGGCAGCACCGGCCTCCATCTCAAACAGGTCGTCGTGACAGGAATCACAATCTAGACCGGCATCCATGGTATGCACCTTGTGGTCAAAAATCACCGATTTAACCGGTTTCGTCCAAATCACCGGTGCCCAGGGACCATAGGTATCCTCGTCGTAATCATCGGGAACCGGGGCGATACCTGCGGCATAGAGCAGAACCCCGCTGAGCAGAAAGAGACCGACAGCCAAAAAAAGCACTATTTTCTTCTTCATCTTTTTTCTCCAACCAGGGCGCATCACCGCCAGCCCGGAAGGTACGGCGGTGGACAAGGCTCCGGCTCAGGTATTGATATAATATATATTAGGAAGGGCACCTGTTTCCGGACGCAACACCCACACCATGGTTTCCGGAGCGTGGACCAGTTGGAAAACCCTGCTCTGGGGATCGGCTATATTGCCAAATACCCGCACGTCAGCCGGACATGCTTCGGCACAGGCGGTGTTGGTTTCTCCTTTGGAGAGCCTCGATTCATAACAGAAATCACACTTGTCCACCGCCCGGATCTCCTCTTTAAAGTACCGGGCATTGTAGGGGCAGGCCGTCATGCAGGTTTTGCAACCGATACACCTGGAGGGGAGCATAGTGACAATACCGGTCTTTTTGTCCTTCCAGGTCGCGGTCGTCGGACAGACCCTGACACAGGGTGGCCGGTTACAGTGATTACAGAGAATGGGGGTAAAGATCGTCTCAAACCGCTCACCGCCCAACGACCGTCTGCGCTCAAGAATTTTGGTCCGGTAGCCGTAGGCCGGTACATGGTTGGTCTTGACACAGGCCTCCATGCACAACTCACAATCAACACAGAGCTTCTCCCTGATCACCATACTGTAATGGGGATCGTAGGGATATTTGCCAATTTCGGGGACGACCCCCGCGGCATGGACGTTTTTCACCGAAGTCAGGGAGAGCACACTTCCACCCAGGTACATACCGGTAATAACCAAGCCAAGCTGTAAAAATTTTCGGCGTTCAGCCGAGGGCAAGGTAGTGAGATCCTCGCTGTCCATCTGTTCCAACTCATCGATTTTCATACTCAGTCCTCTTGAATTTCGAGAAAACCCGGCCGGTACTTAGGCCGTCCAAAGTCCTCCGTGAAAACTGGCTGGCTCCCGGCTCAACCCACGCCACAATAACGCCCAGGCCACCACCGAGCGAACAGGGTAATGCTGCTAGGTGCGCCAAGATCGGCAAACGCCAACAATTTATGGGTCAAATGGCCATAAAAAACAATAAAATTCGAAATTGCCCCGGAGAAAAGGACAAAAAATGCCCGGCATTATACCACATTGTATCAAAGAGAATCGCGACCTCAACCCAGGGAAAGGGTACCGATTTTGTCTTTGAAAGATCTATCCGGCAATACTTTTAATCACCGCCGGCATGAACAGGGGCAGATCATCGGGCACCCGACTGGTCACCAGCTTGCCGTCAACAACAACCGGTTCATCAACCCAGTCTGCACCGGCATGAATCAGATCATCTTTGATGGCGAAAAATGAAGTCACCCGGCGTCCCTGAAGAATTCCTGCGGAGGCGAGCATCCATCCGGCATGGCAGATTGCCGCGACAGTTTTTCCTCCGGTCAAGGCTTCGGCGACAAAGCGGACCATTGCCGGTGAGCGACGCATCATATCCGGGGCATAGCCGCCGGGGATGATTACCCCGTCAAAATCCCCTGCCTGAACCGCATCAATCGACACATCGGCGGTAACCTCGGTCGCCGGCTTGCCGCTGAACTGCTCCTTCCGTCCGGTACCAACCACCACCACTGTTGCCCCGGCTTCCTTGAGACGGTAGAAGGGGTACCAGAACTCAAAAACGTTGAACATGTCTTCGACGAAAATTGCCACCTTTTTGCCCTGCAGTTCCATAGCACGCTCCTCATTGTTTATGTTTAGTTAATGCCCTTCCGGAAAGGGCGATATCTCCCTGTTGTTCCCCCATCTGAAATGCGTTACGCCGCTTTATCAGGGTAAAAGCATAAACACGAACACCCTTTCGTACCAGAGAGAAGCGGTTCCTTGAGAAAATTCGCCCGAAAAATCCAAGGGGCGGAAAAATGCCTGACCACCCGTCAGCCGAAGGCAGTCACCGCCACTGGACATCTTTCGGGGAGACCTTACCTTTTTACGGCAAAGGGTCGCTCAGCAAGTCAGCGAGGCGTGTCTCGTTTTGCAAATGGCTCGAAACGATTGGAATTTCCCGGTAAGCCACAAGGCCTGCAGCAATGAAAAAAAATCAAGCAGCTCGGCCGATTACCGAAAAGTCGCTTTTCCACTGGGCGTTCCGTGGAAATATCAAGCTGCAGTTGATCCTCCTGGTGGTGATAATCCTGATCGTTTTTGCCCGGGTTTTGCCGCTGGAGATGCAGAAACGGATTATCAATGACGCGATCGCCCTGAAAAATCTCGACGGCCTGTTGCTCTATGCCGCCATCTATATCGTCGCCCTCACCGCCGCCAGCGGGCTGAAACTGGCCATCAACTATCTCCAGTCACTGATCGGCGAACGGGCAATGACTGCGATGCGCAAAGATCTCTATCAGCATATCCTCACCCTGCCACTGAACTTTTTCCGGACCACCCAGCCGGGAATGGTGGTCTCCTCCCTGATGACCGAACTGAGTGCCGCCGGAACCTTCGCCGGAATGGCTTTTGCTGTGCCGGTCACCAATATCCTCACCCTGCTCGCCTTTACCGCCTACCTGCTCTGGCTCAACATGGAACTGGCCCTGGTTACCCTGGTGATGTACCCGATCATTGTCCTGGTCATTCCCACTCTGCAGAAAAAGGCTAACCAGGCCAACAAAAAACGGGTTGACATCTCCAGATCAGCCTCAAGCCAAATTGCCGAATCGATTTCGGGGATCCATGAGATCCAGGTTCATGGCGCATACCAGCAGGAGAGCCATAAGTTTGATCGCCTGGCGGAAAAGCTGATGAAGGTGCGCATCCGCTGGTCGGTTTTTCGGTTCGGCATTAAAACCGCCAACAACTATTTCACCGGGCTCGGTCCGTTTATTGTTTTTGTCTATGGCGGTTACCTCGTCGTTCATGGCCAGCTGGCCCTCGGGGCGATGGTCGCCTTTCTCTCTGCCCAGGAGAAGCTCTTTGACCCCTGGAAGGAGCTGATTGATTTCTACCAGTCCTATCAGGACGCGGTGGTTCGCTACCGGCGGACCATGCGCTCCTTTGCCGCTACCCCCGAGTTTTCCCTTGAGGCTCCGACCGGCGAAATACCCGAGGTGAGCGGTAAGGTCACGGTGAAAAACCTCAGTTACGACACCGCCGACGGCCTGCGTCTGCTCAACAACGTCTCCTTTACCCTCGCCGCCGGCGAACATCTCGCCGTGGTCGGTTTTTCCGGAAGCGGCAAGAGCACCCTGATCCAGTGCATCGGCAAGATGTTCCCCTATTCCGGCGGCAGTATTGCAATAGATGACCGAGAGTTGGCCGACCTGCCCAAAATGGAGGTAATCCACAGCATCGGTTATGTCTCCCAGAACCCCTTCATCTTCACCGGATCGATTGCCGAGAACCTGCTTTACGCCCGGCAGGCAATTACCCCCAGCTCTTCGCCGGAGTTGAGCGGGCAAGAGGATCTTGACCGGCTGATTCTGGTTCTCCAGCAGGTTGGTCTCTTCGTCGACGTGATGCGCTTTGGCCTCGATACGGTCCTTGCCGGAGAAGATCAGCAGACCGCCAACCGAATCATCCGGATCCGCAGCCGGTTTCAGGAAAATTTCGGCCAGCAGCTGGCCGAGTACGTCGAATTTTACCATTGGGAAAGCTACCACTATACCTCCAACATTGCCGAAAACATCATTTTCGGCACCTGTGGTAATGGCCGCAACAGTTCCCAACTCGGCGCCGAGCATCCGGCATTTCGCAGCTTTCTCGAGAGAGAGCGGCTGATCGAGCCCCTGGTCAGCCTGGGAGAAGAGTTGGCCAGGCAGGCGGTAGATATCCTCTCCGGGCTGGAGGGGGTGGCTTCGTTTTTTAAGAACAGCCCGGTATCCGCCGAGAGCCTTGGCGAGTGTGAGACTATCGTCTCACGCCTGGGAAAAGATGGCCGTGATGCCCTCAGCCGCCCAGATCAGGACTTTCTCCTCTCGCTGGCACTGCGCTTCACCCCGGCCATCCATACCATGATCCGGTTGGACCGTGCCCTGACCAGCCGCATCCTCGAGGCAAGGCAACGTTTTGCCAAAGAGGTGGCATCGATCGTCCCGGAAGGCTTTACCGCCTATTGTCAGACAGGCTATATCCATGGCCAGTCAATCCTCAACAACATCTTTTTTGGCCGGATCAAACCGGGGAACCCCTCTGCCCAGGAGATTATCAACCGGGCGGTGATGCACCTCCTGGTGGAAGAGGACTACCTGGAAAAGATCGCCGCGATCGGCATGCATTTCCAGGTCGGCAACATGGGCGACCGGCTCTCCGGCGGCCAGCGGCAGAAACTGGCTATCGCCCGGGTTCTGCTCAAGCAGCCGAAAATTATCCTGATGGACGAAGCGACTTCGGCCCTGGACAACAAATCTCAAGCAAGGATCCAGCGGCTGATGACCAGCCGCTGGAAAGGGCGGAGGACCGTGATCGCCGTGGTCCACCGCCTGGATATTATCGACTCTTTCGACAAGGTGGCGGTGATGAAGGCGGGCAAACTGCTTGAATACGGTACCTACCAGGAACTCATCGCCCAGCAGGGGATTCTCCATGAGCTCATCTACGGAAAACAACAGCCAACGCCCTGAAATGCAAGAAAATCTCGATCTGCTTCAGGGACTGCCGCATTTTGCCACATTCCCACCTAAGGCTCTGAAATTGCTGGCTTTTCTTACAGAAAGGGCCACTTTCAGCAAAGGGGATGTCCTGTTTGAAAAGGGCGATGACTCCGGTCGTGCCTACCTGTTGCTCTCTGGACAACTCGACCTTATGCTCAACACCAGAGAGGAGGACCAGCGGATCGATCATTTTACTGATGGGGAGTTTCTCGGCGGTTTCTCTCTGCTCACGGCAATGCCCGCCCTTTTCACCCTGATCGCCGCCCAGCCAAGCCGGGTACTGTGCATTGACCGCCAACAGTTCTCGAAAATCCTTGAACAGTTCCCCGAAACCGGGAAAATATTTCTGCAGGCTCTGCTCAAAGAGCTCTATCAATGGGAGAGAAGAAACTGCAGCAGGGAAGAAAGACTCTCCCCTCCGTACAACCTTGGGGCGACCGCACTCTGATCATGCACTGCTCTTTGCGGATAGCAAGCCAGCTCAGCGAGTTAAAGAGCCTGGCGGAGCAACTCGACGTCTTGGCTGACAAATGGTCCTTACCGAAAAAATGCCAGGCAGAAATCAACCTGATTCTCGACGAACTGGTTACCAACATCATTGAGCACGGTGCAGCCCAGGGAGAGTGGATTGATATCGCCCTGGTCAGGGAGGGGCAGCTATTGACCATGACCATCAGTGATGATGGCCCCGCCTTTGATATCAGCAGCTGCCCGATACCGGATACCACCCTGCCGCTGGCAAAGCGCTGCTGCGGAGGTCTCGGCATCCACCTGGTGCGCAAACTGACCGACAGTCACCACTACCACCGGATCGGCGGCAAGAATATTGTCACTCTCACCAAAACCCTACCCAAGGAGGGCAGCTAGGCTGTAGTGCCGCTGCACCAAACCATGAACGCCACGGTAAACACCGAAAAAAACGCCACGATCTTTGCCCTGCAAGGTCGTCTCGATTCCAATTCGGCACCCCAGTTTGAACGTGAGCTCACCGACTACCTCAACACCCCGGCAGGCCACCTGGTTTTCGATTGTCACGACCTTGACTACATCTCCAGCGCCGGACTTCGGGTCATTCTCAATATCGCCAAAGCCTACAGTGCCTGCCCGTTTCGTTTTGTTGCCTGTGCCCTGCAGGACCATGTTCTCGAGGTCTTCGAAATTTCCGGATTCGACAGTTTTATCACGATTGAAGGCTCCGTCGACGAGTGCCTGACCCAACTCACCACCCCCTGATGCCCGACTGATGTCAGGGAAGGTGCCCCGGGAGACCCCGGCGAGGATCAGTCAACGGTTATCGCCGCCGGCCCGGCCTGGACCGTACCGATTTTTCCAGCAAAGGCGTTGCCTTCCTGCAGTTCAGCGACCAGGGTGCTCGCCTGATCCTCAGGCAGGGAGAGGAGCAGCCCCCCCGAGGTCTGGGGGTCATAGAGCAATTCTGTCTGATAGCGGTCAAGTTCCCGCGCAAAATGTAACGGAAACCCGGCCAGCAGTGCCTTGTTCGCCGGGTTGCTGCCGGTGGTCTGTCCCTTGCGGTACATGGCCAGCGCCCCATCGTAGAAAGGCAGAGCCCGGTAGTCGATGACCATATGTACCCCGCTGCCGCCGGCCATCTCCTTGAGATGGCCCAACAGACCGAACCCGGTAATATCGGTGCAGGCGTGCAGTTGGTAGTTGAGGGCTCTGCCCATCGCCGCTCCGTTCAGGGAGGCGATGGTCGGCAGGATGGTTCGCTCCATCTCCTTCATCGAAAACTTGCCGGCCCGCACGGCGTTAAACAGCACTCCGCTACCAAGCGGCTTGGTGAGGATCAGGGCATCGCCGGGCATGGCTCCGGCATTGGTAATTATCCTCTCCGGATGGACCACCCCGTTGACACAAAGCCCGTATTTGGGCTCGTTATCGTCAACGCTGTGGCCGCCGACCAGGCATGCCCCGGCCTCAATAACCTTGTCGCTGCCCCCGCGGAGAATCTCCCGCAACACCCCCATGTCAAGGTGGCCGGCAGGAAACATCACCAGGTTGAGGGCGGTGAGAGGCTTCGCACCCATCGAGTAGATGTCGGAGATCGAATTTGCTGCGGAAATCTGGCCAAACCAGTACGGGTCGTCCACCGGTGGGGTAATAAAATCAACGGTATTGACCATCGCCAGATCGGCGCTGAGGCGATAGACCGCAGCATCGTCTGAGGTCTCAAAACCGACCAGGAGCTTTTCGTCCCGGTTAGTAGGCAGACCCTGCAAAGCGTCCGACAGAGCCGTCGGACCAATTTTCGCAGCTCAACCGCAGGTTCTGGAGAGACCGGTTAAGCTCTTTTTTCGCCAAAATGCCATAGCCTTCACGCCTGTTTGAGTACCGCATCACCGCCGGAGTAATCCACCCTACCTGCAATGTTAAGTAGCCCGCAAAAAGGCGCAAGTCCCGGCAAAAAAATAGCGACAACGCTCTGAAAATCATCCGTTTGTCAAGGTCGAGAAACGAACCTGGTCTTACCAACCTCCCCTGCAAGGAGAGCCGGGAATTGCTGTTCCCGGCAAAAACCACTGTTCCGACGGTTTCCCACTTCAGCGCACTGTTCCTCGTGCTTGCCATTGGTGTTGGAATATTGTTTGCGAATCATCAGGGGAACAGGTAAAGGTGCTGCAAACAGGAAGGAATCCAGAGAACATTTGGCCTGAGAATGGCGAAAATTTCTCTCATCGAGAGTCGTAGACCAATGCAGTATCTCTTCTGTACGGTTGGCTTCACCTGCAGCTGTAAGGAAAACGCATTAATGGGTGCTTTACCTTCGGAGTCAAAAATGAAGAATAGGACAAAAGGCCAATTGGAGGCGGAAATCTGCGAAGCGGTTATCCGGTTCGAAAAGGAGTTTATGGGCCGAGGTCCTCTGGAAACCAAGGCCTTTATCATTGAAGACATGGTTCTGGTCAGACTCCGTAACGTACTCACCCAGGCTGAGTTGAAACTAGCTGGGGTTTCTGAAAGCAAAGACGGGCGGGAGTTGGTTAAGCGCATCCGGATAGCCCTGCTGGAGCAGGGCCGACCGTTACTGGAAGATGCGGTTGAAAAAATCCTCGGGGTAAAGGTCGAGAGTCTGCATACAGATATCAGCACAGTCACCGGCGAAAGAGTGATCCTTTTTTCCCTGGCCACCCCTCCAACAATCCCTCAAAGGCCATAACCAACTGAAATTAAATTAATATTTCACTAAAGTGTTTTTGATTGACAAATTCCATAGAATGTGATTGTATATGTGCCAATCTGCCAAAGCAAAGAGATGCGATGCAAAAGAGTTGCTTTGGGGGGTGAGGATGATAACCACATAGCACCTTAAAGTTAGATCGACCCCTTCGGAGTTGCTGAAGGGTGCGTGACAAATACAAGGCCGTTACTCGTTTGTATACAAACGAGTAACGGCCTTTTTTTATTGCCAAACGGGGAAACGAACAACAACGAAGGAAAAACAATCCAGAATCAGGAGGGAAAAAATGCTTTATCGGAATCATGCTGGCGACAAGCCCAAAGTAGACGTGAGCGCGAACGTTCATCCATCAGCGGTTATTATCGGTAACGTCCACATCGGCGAAAAGGTTTTTGTCGGACCCAATGCAGTCATCAGGGCCGACGAACCATGTCCGGCAGGAAAGGTTGAGGCCATCTTCATCGAGCCAGAGGTGAATATCCAGGACGGCGTCATCATTCACGCTCTGGGAGGATCTCCGGTTCGGATCGGGAAAGGCGCCTCTTTGGCACATGGTGCCGTGGTGCACGGACCATGCGAGGTAGGTGAAGGCTGCTTCATCGGTTTTAAAAGCGTGGTGTTCAATGCCACCCTGGGCAAAGGTGTGGTGGTTCAGCATCAGGCTTTGGTCGAGGGGGTGTCAATCGCTGCCGGCAGACATGTC
>JAZBOD010000004.1:0-6205 GCA_036350955.1 Desulforhopalus sp.
CTTCATCCTCTATACCTCCGGCTCGACGGGTAAACCGAAAGGGGTGATGCATACCACAGGGGGATACCTGACCTACGCCATGCACACCACCCAGTGGGTATTTGACCTGCACGACGAGGATATTCACTGGTGTAGCGCCGATATCGGCTGGGTGACCGGACACTCCTATATCCTCTACGGGCCGTTGGGTTTGGGTGGCACCACCCTGATGTTTGAAGGGGTGCCGTCCTATCCCGGGCCTGACCGTTTCTGGAAGGTGGTGGAAAAGTTCAAGGTGAACATCTTCTACACCGCCCCCACGGTGATTCGGGCCCTGATGCGCTTCGGCGAAGAGCCGATTGCCCCCTACGATCTCTCCTCATTGCGGATTCTCGGTTCGGTAGGAGAGCCGATCAACCCCGAGGCGTGGATGTGGTACCACCTCCATGTCGGCAAAGGACAATTGCCCATCGTTGATACCTGGTGGCAGACCGAAACCGGCGGGATCATGATCTCCCCTCTGCCCTATGCGACCGCTCTCAAACCCGGTTCGGCCACCCGCGCCCTGCCGGGAATCGATGCGGCGATTCTCACTGAGGAGGGTAAACCGGCCGGGGTCAACGAGGGCGGCCATCTGGTAGTCCGTAAGCCCTGGCCAGGGATGCTGCGGGGGATCTACGGTGATCCGCAGCGCTACAAATCGACCTATTTCACTACATTCCCCGGCTATTACGATGCCGGTGACGGCGCCCGCTGCGACGAGGACGGCTATTTCTGGATCATGGGCCGACTCGATGATGTGATCAACGTCTCCGGTCACCGTCTGGGAACCGCCGAGGTGGAGTCTGCCCTGGTCTCCCATCCCCAGGTCTCCGAGGCGGCAGTGGTCGGAATGCCGCACCCGATCAAAGGCCAGGCGATCTATGCCTATGTTACGGTGAACGCCGGGGTCGATGAAACCTCGGAACTGCTCGCCGAACTGCGGGCCCATGTCCGCAGCGAGATTGGGCCGATCGCCCTGCCGGACGGTATCCAGTTTGCCCCTGGGCTGCCGAAAACCCGCAGTGGAAAAATCATGCGCCGGGTCTTGCGCAAGATTGCCGCTAACGATTTCAACGACTTCGGGGATACTTCGACTCTTGCCGACCCTTCGGTGGTCGAAGACCTGATTCGGGGGAAAAAGGTCCTCAACCAGCAAACCTAGCACCAAGGAGCAGAGAGTCGGAGACCGGCAGGCGCCTGTCGGTGAAAAATGAGCGGAGTTCCTGGTGCAGTAACTCCGCTTTTTTGTTGGCGGACAACTATTTTAGTAAAGACTTATCTAGCGCGGGCTGACGCCCGAATCCAAGGATTTGCGCCCCGGTCAAGGGGCGGTCGCGGAGCAGGATGGATCTATGGCCGAATCTTTAGCAGACAATGACAAGGAAAGCCAAGCGGCGCGCAATGTTCATGCGGTAGCCCCGGGGGTCGCTGTGGCCTTCTTTCGGGAAACCATGCCTTTTAAGGAGTTGGACGACAAGGTTTTGGTGTCGCTTGCCAGGCATTGCCGGGTCGATTTTTACCCGAAAGGGACGCGGCTGCTCACCGATGGCGAGAGCGAGATTTCCCATCTCTATCTGATCCAGCGCGGTGGGGTGCGGGCCTTTATCACCGATGCCGAGGGCAAGGTGGTGCTCAAAGATTACCGTGGGGTCGGCGCCAATATCGGCGCCCTGGGAATTATCACCGGCACCCGGGCCAACCTCAACATTGAGATGATTGAGGACACCTTCTGCTACCTGCTGCCGCGGGAGATTTTCCTCAAGCTGGTTCGGGAAAATTCGGCGCTGGCCCACTTTTACCTGCAGAATTTTTCCAAAAACGTCGTCGCCAATGCCTATACCGAACTGCGCAGCAACCGCCTGACCCGGCGGGCCAGTGAAGATCTCTATCTGTTCAATGTTACTGCCGGTGATCTGATCAAGCCGATGCATACCGTCTCCGCTTCCGCGTCGATTCAAGAGGCGGCGGCGGATATGGCCAGGCATGGGATCGGCTCGCTCCTCGTCTACCCCGACGAAGATCCGGGGGCGATAATCGGCATCATCACCGACACCGATCTTCGCGCCAGGGTCGTTGCCGAAGGGCGCGATTATCGTCAGCCGGTGACCGCGATCATGAGCGGTCCGCTGAAAACCGTCCCGTCACGGGCCCTCTGTTTTGATGTCCTGCTGAAGATGATGAGTACCGGTATCCACCATCTTGGTGTGGAAAATGGGGGGAGGGTAGAAGGGGTGGTCACCTCCCATGACATCATGGTCCAGCAGGGAAACTCCCCCTACTACCTGTTCAAGGAGATTGCCGCCCAGCACGATTTCCTCGGGATCTACCCGTTGAGTCAGAAGATTCCCGATATCGTCCGCAGCATCATCAACGAAGGGGCCAAGGCCGGCAATATCTCCCGGATGATCGCCATCCTCAACGACAAGATCCTCCACCGGGTCCTTGATCTGCTCCACGAAAAACTCGGTCCACCCCCGCTCAGATACTGCTGGCTGCTGATGGGCAGCGAAGGCCGGCGGGAACAGACCTTCAAGACCGATCAGGACAACGCCATCGTCTACGCCGATCCGGTCGATGAAGCGGAAGCGGCCCGGGCGAAAAGCTATTTTGAGCGTTTTGCCGCCGAGGCCATCGACCACCTGGTCAACTGCGGCTACCCCTTATGCCAGGGAGAGATCATGGCCCGCAACCCCCGCTGGTGCCAGCCACTGGCGGTGTGGAAGGGCTATTTTCAGCACTGGATCAACGCCCCTGACCCGATGGAGTTGATGCATTCGACCATCTTTTTTGATTTCCGCAGCGGTTATGGCACCGAGCGCCTGGCTGAAGAGCTCCGTGACCTGCTGGTTGAGCAGGTCAAGAAACAGGATATTTTCTGTTATCACCTCGGGCGGCATTGCATCGCCAATCGGGCACCCTTGTCGTTTTTTAATAACTTTGTCGTAGAAAAAGATGGGGAACACAAGAACCGACTGGATATCAAGATCAGGGGCCTGACCCCCTTTGTCGATTTTGCCCGAGTGCTCGCCCTGCGCTATGGCATCAGGGAGACCAATACCCTCGATCGGCTCCGGCTGTTGCTCGCCGGCAACCACATCAGTGCCGAACTCCATCGCGATATGATCGATGCCTACGAACTGCAGATGCAGCTGCGGGTGATCCACCAGCTGGCGCAGATTGAGCAAGGGATACTCCCCGACAACTTTATCCACCCGGAACAGTTAACCAGTCTGGAAAAACGGATGCTCAAAGATGCCTTTACGGTAATCGAAAAGATTCAGGCCGTACTCGATAAGCTCTTTCCGGCGGTGTAAGGGTGCGCGAGCTACTGAAAAAACTGCCCTGGTGGCGGCCAGATCACCCGGTGATTGCCGCCAACCACGCGGCGTTCAAACGTTTCGACCAGAGCCGACCCCTGGCCGATTACTCCTTTGTGGTTTTTGATACTGAACTGACCGGTCTTGACCGGCGCCGGGATGAGCTTGTTGCCATTGGTGCGGTACGGATCGATTCGCTGCAGATCGACCTTGCCCAGACCTTTCACTGCTATGTCCGGCCACAGCGGCTCGATCATACCGACGCCACTCTGGTGCACCGGATCACTCCCGAGCAGCTGCGTCAGGCTCCGCCGCTGGCCGAGGTGCTGCCGAGTTTTATCGAATTTGTTGGCACCGATCTGCTGGTCGGCCACTGCATCGATCTCGACATGAGCTTTATCCATCGAGCGACAACGGAGGTCTATGGCGGTACCCTGGCCAACCCGGGTATCGATACCATCCGCCTGGCTCTGGGGTATAAACAGGTGGTCAGTGGCCGCTATATGGAGCCGGGAATGACTTCGACCAGTTATCGTCTCGAGGATTTGAGCCGGGAGTTTGATCTGCCGCTGTTTGAGCCGCACGACGCCCTCGAAGACGCCCTGCAGACCGCCTATCTCTTTTTATATCTGATCAAAAAATTCCGTAAAGGGGGGTTGACCACCCTCCAGGAACTCTATCGGGCGGGCAAGCCCGGCATCATGCAAATCATCTAGCAAAGGAGGAAAACCGGTTGACGTTATGGAACAACCGCGGTGTGGCTTGTTCCAACTCCAGTAACCCAATCTTTTCATGAGGAGGAACTCCATGGAAAATCAAGGAAAAGCGTATTGGTATGCGACACTGAAACTGATCGCCGGCATCCTGGCGGTCTGGGCGGTGGTCTCCTATGGCTTTGGCATCATTTTCGCCTCGGCCTTCAACTCTGTTCATCTCGGTGGTTACCCCTTCGGTTTCTGGTGGGCCCAGCAGGGATCGATATACGTCTTTATCGTCCTGATCTTTGTCTATGCCAGACTGCAGGGCAATCTCGATAAAAAATTCAACGTTAACGAAGAGTAAGGAGGGGTGCCAATGAGCTTACAAGTACTCACCTATCTGGTGGTTGGTGGCACCTTTGCGCTGTACATCGGGATCGCTATCTGGGCCCGTGCCGGGAGCACCAAAGAGTTCTATGTCGCCGGCGGCGGTGTCCACCCGGTGGTTAACGGGATGGCCACTGCCGCCGACTGGATGTCAGCCGCCTCTTTTATCTCCATGGCCGGGCTGATCGCCTATATGGGCTATGGCGGCGGGCTATTTCTGATGGGCTGGACCGGCGGCTACGTGCTGATGGCCTGTCTGCTCGCCCCCTATCTGCGCAAATTTGGCCGGTTCACCGTCCCGGCCTTTTTCGCTGACCGCTACTACTCCAAATCGGCGGCCGGGGTGGCGGTGGTCTGCCTGCTGGTTGCCTCAATCACCTACATTATCGGCCAGATGACCGGGGTCGGCGTCGCCTTTTCCCGCTTTCTCGGGGTTTCCAACGATATGGGGATCTATATCGGTATGGCCATCGTCTTCTGCTACGCGGTGTTTGGGGGGATGAAGGGGATCACCTATACCCAGGTTGCCCAGTACATCGTGCTGATCTTTGCCTATACCATTCCGGCAATTTTCATCTCCTTTCAACTGACCGGCATGCCCATTCCGCAGTTTGGGCTGGGCGCATCGCTCCAGGGTGAGGGCATATCTCTTTTGGAAAAATTAAACCAGGTGGTCACCGACCTCGGCTTTGGCCAGTATACCACTTCTGTGCCCGGCAGTACGTTGAACATGTTCGTCTACACGGTTTCCCTGATGATCGGCACCGCCGGTCTGCCCCATGTCATCATCCGGTTCTTCACCGTCCCCACCGTCGCCGCCGCCAGGTCATCGGCCGGCTGGGCGCTGGTGTTTATCGCCATCCTCTATACCACCGCCCCGGCGGTTGCCGCCATGGCCCGCTATAATCTCCATGCCACGGTCAATACCGCGGTGACCACTGAAGGCGATCTCTTTGCCGAACAGAGCAGTCTGGTCTACGATGAGCGGCCGGAGTGGATGAAGCGCTGGGAAGTCACCGGCTTGCTCAAGTGGCAGGACAAAAACAACGATGGCCGCATCCAGTACTACAACGATAAAAATACCACCCCGGCCTTTACCGAAAAGGCTGAGGCGGCTGGCTGGCAGGGCAGCGAATTATCGGTGAACAACGATATCATCGTTCTCGCCA
The DNA here is from genome assembly GCA_036350955.1 of Desulforhopalus sp. GTDB lineage: Bacteria > Desulfobacterota > Desulfobulbia > Desulfobulbales > Desulfocapsaceae > Desulforhopalus_A. The sequence continues at coordinate 5,593 of JAZBOD010000004.1, forward strand.
ACCCGGAGATCGCCCTGCTGCCCAACTGGGTCATCGCCCTGGTTGCAGCAGGCGGGATCGCCGCTGCCCTCTCTACCGCAGCCGGTCTGCTCCTGGCGATCTCTTCGGCGATCTCCCACGATCTGCTGAAAAAGATCTTTATTCCCAATATGACCGAGAAGAATGAACTCCTCGCCGGTAAGATCTCCATGGCCGGGGCGATTGTCGTCGCCGGCTACCTCGGTCTCAATCCACCTGGCTTTGCCGCGGGGACCGTGGCACTGGCCTTTGGGATCGCCGCCTGTTCGATCTTTCCCGCGTTGATGATGGGGATTTTCAACAAGAATATGTGCAAGTACGGGGCGATGTCCGGGATGCTGGTCGGCCTCTTCGTCACCCTGTTCTACGTCTTTGCCCACAAGGGGATTTTCTTTAACAAGGGGACCGAATACCTTGGGCTGATCGGCGGTGCCAACTCCTTTTTCGGCATCACCCCCGAGGCCTTTGGTGCGGTGGGGGCATTGATCAATTTTGTCACCGCCTATCTGGTCAGCAAGGTAACCCCGCCACCGCCGGAGCATATCCAGCAGCTGGTTGAGGATGTGCGTACCCCGCGTGGGGCCAAGAACGTTGC
>JAZBOD010000005.1:0-4586 GCA_036350955.1 Desulforhopalus sp.
GGGGTGCTGATCCATGCCGACCCCAAAGTGATCCGCCTCGACGAAACCTTTGGCCTTTACCCGCAGATCACCATTCCCCGCCACTATACCGGGTTTATCGCCCCATCCGGCGGCACGCCCGGCAGCCGGGCCCGGATCCGCACTGCCCTTGGCCTGGCACCGGCCGAAAGACTGATCGTTGCCAGCATCGGCGGTGGCGGGGTGGGCGGCGACCTGCTCCTTGCCGTCGGCGCAGCCTTTCAGCTCCTCGGCAAGGAGATCGCCGCCCGCCTGCAGATCTTTACCGGGCCTTACTGCCCACCGGAGGTCTCGGCACAACTGGCCGATATGGCAGGAGAAAATATTCATATCGACCGGTTTACCGAGGAGTTCCCCGACTGGCTGGCCGCCGCCGACCTGAGCGTATCAATGGCCGGCTACAATACCGTGCTCAGCCTGGTCCAGGCTGGAGTGCCGGCCCTGGTTTTGCCGTTCGGGCAGAATCGGGAACAACGCTTCCGGGCGGAACGGCTCACCGACAAGACGACGATCGCGGTGCTTGCCGACACCGACCTCAGCCCCGCCACCCTGGCCGGGAAAATGCTCCGGCACATGCAGTTTGCTCGAAAAAAGGCCCTGATCAACCTTGATGGTGCCGCGGAAAGTGCCCGGCAACTGGTCACCTGGTACAATGCAGGAGAAAAGAGATGATTTGCCCGGAAGACGCCGCTCGACGAATCGACAGAAGTATCGCCCGCGGCTGTGCCCGGGCCGAACGCCAGCCCCGGCTCTTTTTCCGGGCGGACGACATTGGCGTCCCCTCCGCCGGTTTTTCCCGGATGATCGACCTGTTTCAGCGCCATCACTTCCCTCTCTGTCTGGCCACGGTGCCCTCCTGGCTCACCGCCCGGCGCTGGCAGGAGCTGCAACGGACAACCACCGCGAAAAGCGCGCAGTGGTACTGGCACCAACACGGCCGCAGCCACCACAACTTTGAACCGCAGGGGAAAAAACAGGAGTTCGGTCCGAGCCGCAGCCGCCTGGAGATCCGGCAAAGCCTGCAGTTGGGCCGAAACCGCCTGCAGCAACTGCAGGGGGAACTCTTTCACCCGGTGTTTACCCCGCCATGGAACCGCTGCTCGGCAGAGACCCTGACAGCTCTGGCCGATCTCGGCTACCAGGCAGTTTCCCGCAGCAGCGGCGCCCTGCCACCAGCCCCGGCCGGGCTCTATGATCTGGCCGTCAATGTTGACCTCCATACCCGCAAGGAGCCGTCAGCGCTAGCAGGCTTTGCCGCCCTGCTCAGCGAACTCGAACAGGCCCTGGCCTCAGGCACTGCGGGGATCATGCTCCACCACCAGCGGATGAACCGCGCCGCTTTTACCCTGCTCGATCTGCTCCTTGAACGGATCAACCGCAATGGCCGGCCCCTTGCCGGGCACTTTGGCGATCTGCTGGCCGAATTGCCGGCTGGACCACTCACGCATTGACAAGCCCCTGACTGCGGCCTAAATTGACGGCAGGAGCTGGCTGACATCTCGTACAACATTGCGGCGGCACCCGGTTATGATCCTCTCGGGCAGCAGAGGGGATAAGTGCCTTGTAGAAGGCACTCAACAAGGAGATAAAGCCAATGCGACGACTGGTGGCATTACCCCTCAAGAAGTCTTTCCAGATGGCGTACCAGTCCATTCGGGTTCGTTTTTTCCGCTCCCTGGTGACAACGATGAGTCTTGTCCTGGCGGTGGCCTTTCTCACCTTCAGCCAGACCGGCAACGATATTGCTGCCGGGCTGATCAGCAGCGGCGAGCCTGCCTATCCCCAGTTGCTCAGCAAAGCCGGTTACGACCTCACCGCCGACGGCACGGCAATCGGCGGCTCCGCCAAACAACGCTGGATTGTTTTTCTCTCCCTGCTGGTCTGTGTTGTCGGGATCGTCAACGCCCAATTGATGTCGGTGACTGAACGCTTTCGCGAGATCGGTACCCTGAAATGCCTTGGCGCCCTTGACCGCTTCATCGTCCGGATTTTCGTGATCGAAGCCTCGATGCAGGGGCTGGCCGGGGCGGTAGCCGGGGCGCTGCTCGGAGCGGCGGTGGCGGTACTCTCTTCGCTGGCCCGCTTTGGGCTGGCCTCCTTTGCCCACATCCCCTGGGCGGCAATTGCCGGGACTATGGTCGCGGCAATGGTCATCGGCACCACCCTCAGCCTGCTCGGGGTGCTCTATCCGGCACTGGTTGCCGCGCGGATGGAGCCGGTTGAGGCAATGCGGGTTGAACAGTAGGCAGATGGAGGGTTGCTGATGTCAGAAAGAAAAAAGATCGTCCGGGTCGCCGGGGTTACCAAAAATTTTGACCTCGGCAAGATCATCGTCGAAGTGCTGAAAGGGATCGATCTGGAAATTGAAGTTGGCCGCTACATCTCGATCATGGGCCCCTCCGGTTCGGGCAAATCGACCCTGTTTAACATGATCGGTGGCCTCGACAAACCGACCGCCGGCAAAGTGTACATCGACGAAGTGGATATTGCCCAGTTGGACGCCTATGAACTGGCCTGGCTGCGTTGCCGGAAAATCGGCTATATCTTCCAGACCTTCAACCTCATCCCGGTAATGACCGCCCTGGAGAACATCACCATCCCGATGACTTTTGCCGGGGTGAGCAACGACGAAGCGGTCCGGCGGGGCATGGCTCTGCTTGACCAAGTCGGTCTCGGCGGCCGGCACGCCCACCGGCCGGCCGAACTCTCCGGCGGACAGCAGCAGCGAGTGGCGGTGGCCAGGGCGCTGGCCAACAACCCGTCGATCATCCTCGCCGATGAACCCACCGGCAATCTTGATTTGAGCACCGGTGAGGATATCATCCGGCTGCTCAAGGAACTCAGCCTGGAACACGGGGTGACCGTCATCTCCGCCACCCACGATTACAAAATGCTCAACGTTTCCGATCAAGTGGTGTGGATCCGTGACGGCCGCATCGACAAGATCCAGGACCGGGACGAACTGGATATCACCACCGGCGGTCTGGCCAGCGCCCATTGACCTGTCCCGGCAAACCGACAACCCCTCACCAGGCACACCGCCGGCAGCAGATGAAAGCACCCCGCCTGATTTGCCTGTTCCTCCTTTTCTACGGCTTTCTGTTTTGTGCCGCAGAGGATACGGCGGCAGTGGACGGTAAGCGGCTGCGTACAACCGTTGAGAGTCTGAGCGGATTCCCCAGCCGGCTCACCGGGTCACCGGGTTACGAACTGGCCGCCCAACTGATCGAAGAGCGGCTTGCAGGCCTCGGGCTTGCCCCCCAGTCCCACATCTTTCAGCTGCCGGTGCGGATTGCCCGGGAGGTCTCCCTGACGGTTGACGGCATAGATTTCCCTTTAAGTCCCTATTTTAATAACGCCATCAGCCCCGGAGGGATCGACGGGCCGATCGAAGCTCCGCTCTACTACCTCAAAACCGGAAACCTTGATGACATAGCCGGCTACGACCTGGAGGGCAGTATAGTCCTGCTCGATTTCGACTCGGGCCGTAACTGGCAACTGCTCGCCTCACTGGGCGCCCGGGCGGTTATATTTCTTGGCGGCGAACAAGGCAGCGAGCGGATTTTCTTTCAGGAAAAATTTGAGCTCACTCCCCTGCAGGTCCCCTGCTTCTGGATGCAGCCCCAAAACAGCAGCGCGATCCTCCGCCACCTCGACCTCCGCACCGCTCCTCCCCCGGCCCGAGCTGAACTACAGGCACAGGCCAGCTGGGAAAATCGCCTGGCGAGAAATATCTACGCCCTGATCCCCGGTACCGACCCAGAGCTTGAGGATAAACTGCTCATTGTCGAAGCCTTCTTCGACAATGAGGAATTTGTTGTCGGCCAGGCGCCCGGCGCCGATGCCGCCTCCGGTATCGCCACCCTGCTCGAACTCGCCGCGCAGCTGAATCACCAGCCACTGGGCAGACCGGTGCTGCTCCTGGCCAGCAGTGGCCAGGCCCAAAGCCTTGCGGGAATGAGGGAAGCGGTGTGGAGTATCAACAGCCGCCCCCGGGAACTGCGCGAGCGTGACCGCCAGTTGCAGGAGATCATCAGCCAGAGCGAGGAACAGCTGGCCCTCCTGCAAAACCTCACCTTTCCCTTAATTGCAGATCAGGGCCGAGACGCCCTCCTGACAGAGGCGATCCGCCAAACTCTTGGCGAGAGGGTTGATGCGATTTCTCGAGAGCTGATCGCCCTGCGGCTGGGCGAGCAGACTGTCACCGCCCGGGAGGAGATCAAACAGACCGCCAAACAACGCCTGCTTTACCGTAGTCTCGGCTGGGCGGAATCTTTCCACGATCTGGCTGGACAGGAGAGCGAAATGCTCCAGGGCCTCATCCCGGCTGCCATTTCCAGGACCGAAAGGATTCTGGCCAATGCCGAAAGAGAACGGCTGCTCCTCGCCTCGGCCACCGAGTTCCGCAACACCGTCCGCGATTACGAAATCACCGCTTTTCTCAGCCTCCACCTTTCCAGCCATGGCAACGGTATCGGCGGCTTTCACCGGGGCTGGCTGTACAACTTGAAGCCCTCGATCAACCGGACCTCAGCCTATGCCCCCGTGGCAGAACTTTTCGAGAATAC
>JAZBOD010000006.1:0-2955 GCA_036350955.1 Desulforhopalus sp.
ATCAAACTTCGAGGTGAGGTGCCGACCCCCATCAACCTTCCCTCAGGGTGTGTTTTTCACGGTCGCTGTTTATATGCAAAGGAAGAATGCAGGGAACACGTGCCCCCACTGAGAGAAGTGAACACAGATCACTTTGCGGCATGCTTTTTATTGTAGACGCTCTGAACGTCCGCCTAGAGCTTTTCCAGCAGCGCAAGGATACGGTCTTTTTTCTTGAGCGCATTGAGCCATTCCGCCGGGATGCCGTCCAATCCAAGATAGGTCCCCAGCACCATCCCGACCATCATCCCCCGTGCGGCACTGTCACCGCCTGCCATCACCGATTGAATCAAGGCCTCTTTTAGGTCATTCTCGTAACGAGCTATCAAGTGAACCACCCCGGGAAAGGCCTCTTCCGTGTGACAACTTTGACCAAATTTTGAAATGATGGAAACACTGTCTTTGACCTTTGAATTGAGGCCCGATTGCACCCAGCCCGATATGCGAGAACTTCCAAAGTGTTCTTGAGAAATGTTGGTCATCGCCTCAACCGGTTGCGATCCTTGCAACACCCGCCATGCAACCCGTGCGAAGAACTCTGCGCTGTCAATGGTAACGGCACTGCTGTGTGTCATCCGCGTCTGCGCCTTGACGTTACCCACGAGTTCTTCAAGATCGTGACGGCAGCTATAGACCAGGGGGGCCATACGCGAGGCACCGGCAAGGTCATCCGAAGGCGATCCGGGATCTTCGTGCGTGCTTCCGGAGTCGTAGGCTGAGAGGGTGAGCTTTGTGGCGTGATCCACATATCCGTTGTAATCCTGAAAAAGCGCGCGCCAGCGAGTCGAGAAGTCAAAAAGATCAAACCCTTTTTTCTCAGCCAGAGACTCCAGCAGCACATAGGCTTGATCACCGTAGTGGGTGAAATCACCTTTATCCTTTTTGGAGTGGTAGGATTTGGGTGAAGGCTTCAAGAACGACTCTACCCGACCAAACAACTTCACGATGCTTTCGGGATTGTAGATCCAGTGGGCGCCCAAAGCCAACGAGTCGGCAGCAAAAGAGGCGAGTACCATTGCTTTTCCTTTATCATCCATAGGGTCCTCCTTGAGATTGATTTAAAAACGCACCCGAACTATTTCTTTCTATCCGTCATTAAATGCTATTTGTTTGCATACCGGAAAACCAAACATCAGCCGGGTTCATATTTATTGAGAATACCTCATGCAGATGAGGGTTGTCAAAACCGGTGATTTCTTAATGGAAGGCCAAGCATCAGTCGATTGCAGATATCATAAAATTTCAAGGACTTGGAATAAAGATTTCTAATACGATACCTGAAAATTATGGGGTGATCAAGGCAACAGGTTTATAGCAGAAGCTTATACGGCGCCAGAACACAACAACTGATCGTAAGCTGCAATTTTGACCAGTGCAAAAAACCGGCAGAATTGATGATGTAATCATAAGCCAGACGAGCTCAAAAAACTTATGTGTTGTAGATGAATGGTGGAAAATCATTTATCTCAGAACTGACTGGTGTACTATATCAGCGGCAGGCGAAAGTAAGGTAGAAAACGCTCAAACCCAGAAGGGTTAGGGATGAGAAGGTCACGAAAACAATTAGACCGGCAGCAAAAAGATCGGGCACCAAGAGCAGCCGGCCGGCAGCCATATAATTGATGATCACCAGAGACTGGGCTACAGCCATGATGAACCAGCCAGCTGCCCCGGCGCCAAAGGCCTTTTTAGGGGCTTGTCGTTCCTGAATTCGTGATCGAAGAAAAATATCAGGCTAAATGCCAGAAGTAACACAGCAGTCATCCAAGGGCAGAAGGCAGTGATCTGCGCTCTGTGACGGATGAAAAAGAAAAGGGTTAGGGTTGAAACAAAACGACCATGGCTAACAGCTTGGGGAGTAGACCGATGCCCGAACCAATGATAGATAGCCAGGAGGCTGTTTTGAGGGCCGGTTTATCCTCTGTAACGAATTGTTGGTAAAGAACAATGAAAAATAGAAGTTGGACCAGCCCTGCCATGATGTTCAGCCCGACGACCGTTCCGGCTGCTGCGGCAGGTCTTAATATGCCGTGATATATAGTGTCAATCAACTTGATCGTGTAGATATAGGCCAGACCGAATAAGGTCAGCTTTGCCACTGTGCTGATCTTCATTCTATACTAATCCTAAACAGTCGATATGTTCACCCATTCCAATGTGATCGTCATTGACTTTGGGGTTAAATATCAATAACTCGATAAAGGGACATCCAATTTGAAAAGATCGGCTAAAACCTGAAGGTAAATCTCGAACTTGCCCTGTGCACAACCTGACCGAACTCGGAGATCCAGCGGTTTTCTTCCTCTGACAAGGGGCCTTTTTTCCGAAGATTACGCAGGTTCTCCTGGAGTTGGCGGCGGTTTTTGGGGCCCGTGAGCACCAGATCCACATGGGGATTGGACAGGCAGAAGCGATAACAATCAGCTGCGGTCATGACAGGTCCTTTCCAACCTTTTGGGCGCTTAAGGAGACCGCGCCATCGCGTGGCAGTGTAGGCGACAATAGCCGGTTTGCGTCTAGCGAGGTGGGGGAAAATGTCCTGCTCGGCGCCTGTATGAGCGGCATTATACCGGATCATAAGCATGTCTAAAGGAGAATCTTCGACAAGTTTCCCCGCTCTTTTTCGGTCGTGAATGCTCACCCCAATGGCCCTAACCTTACCGGACTCCCGAAGGGATAACAACGCGTCAATCGTGGATTGCGTCCAGGCGCTCGCGCGACCAAGCCAAAAAAGTTGAAAAACATCGAGATAGTCCGTTCGGAGTTTCTGAAGCAATCGGTCGCAGGCGCGCCTTATACTCCCACCATAATATCCGGTGGTTGGACCACAGGCCAAGACGAGCGGTTCACGGTCACGCTTTATGGCCGCTTTAAGTGACTCCGTTACCTGTCGTGATTTGGGGGTCCAAAAGACAT
>JAZBOD010000007.1:0-6856 GCA_036350955.1 Desulforhopalus sp.
GCGAAACGCGATGATCGATCCCCGTCCAGAGACTGCCCAGGCCGAAGCGAAACGGATCGACGACGCCCGGGAAGTGATTGTTGCCAATATCAACAAGCTCGAGGAGTCCATCACCAGTGACCAGGGGCGTCAACTGATGAAGGAACTCAACCAGTACCGTACTGAATATATTGCCCAGACCGACCTGTTGATGGGCTTTATTGCCCAGACAGAAACCGACCGGGCCAGGGAGGTGATCCAGACCACCATGCGTACCGCCCAGGCGAGGTACCTTGAGGCGATCGAGGGGTTGATCATCTTTCAAAGCGATCTTGCCCGGAGCAGCGCCCAGGCCGGCGAAGCTGCCGCAAAAAAAGGAACCATCTTCATCAGTGTTCTGTTGGCGATCGCTCTTGTGGTCAGCGTGCTCCTCGCCATTCTGATCATCCGTTCGATCACCGGCCCGGTGAACAAGGCTCTGGGGTTGGCCGAGGCGATGGCGCAAGGCGATCTTACCGCCCGGCTTGATGTCGACCAGCAGGACGAAGTGGGAGTGATGGCCAAGTCGATGAACAGCATGATTGACCAGCTCCGAAAAATGATCGGTGAGATCATTAGCGGGGTAAACAATCTGACCTCCTCTTCAACAGATCTCGCTGCGGTCTCCAGGCAACTCTCCTCTTCCGCCCGGGGTACCGCCGATAAATCCAATACCGTCGCTACCGCCGCCGAGGAGATGAGTGCCAACGTTCAGTCGGTCTCCGCGGCCATGGAGCAGTCCTCGAACAACGTTTCGATGGTGGCCACCGCCACCGAAGAGATGACCGCAACCGTCAACGAGATTGGCCAGAATGCCGAAAAGGCCAGGGCGGTGACCGAGCGTGCGGTGCAGCAGTCGCAGATTACCTCGGAAAAGGTCACTGCTCTGGGCGAGTCGGCCAGCAAGGTCGGCCGGGTGACGGAAACGATCACGGAGATCTCCGAACAGACCAACCTGCTTGCTTTAAACGCCACCATTGAGGCGGCACGTGCCGGCGAGGCCGGTAAGGGTTTTGCCGTGGTTGCCAACGAGATTAAGGAACTGGCCCGGCAAACCGCGGCGGCGACGGTGGAAATCAAGAACCAGATTGATGAGATGCAGGGTACCACCAATTCGACCATCGTCGATATTGAAAAGATCTCCGAGGTCATTGCCGAAATCAACAGTGTGATCAACGGTATTGCCACCGCAGTGGAAGAACAGTCCGCCGCCACCAGTGAGATCGCCAGCAATATTTCTCAGGCCTCTCAGGGGATCGTCGAGGTGAACGAAAATGTCGCCCAGACCACCGTTGTCGTGGCGGATATCACCAGAAATATCGCGGAAATCAATCAGGAAGCCAACCAGGTCGGTGCCGGTAGCGCCCAGGTGCAAACCAGCGCGCAAGGGCTCTCGGAACTGGCCGAACAGTTGGCAAAATTGATGAAACACTTTAAAATCTAACCCTGATCAGCATCATAGATCTGTTCCGAAAACGAGGCATTTTAGGTTGAAATTGAGGCAGGTGAATTTACCATAGGCATATATTGGATATTCCGAGGTACTCCCTGGCCCTTGCCACCTGGTTAAAAGGGGTGGGGAGGGTAATTCCTGGCGCACCTGCTGTGGTACGGTCGGGTTGACACTTTCCCGGAGAGGAGAGGTATGACGAGTGAAACATCTGAAATAGCCTTGCTCAGAACCAAGATCGCAGAACTTACAGCCCGGGAAGCACAGCTACGGCAGGAACTTGAACAACTCGAGCGGCAAAGGGGAGGGGTTCTTGAGGGCAGAGAGGATTTCTTGCGTGCGGTGCTGGAAACATCGATGGATGGTTTCTGGGTGATTGATGCCACCGGGGCTTTTCGTGAGGTGAACGAAGCCTACTGCGCGATGCTTGGCTACAATCGGGATGAACTTCTCAGAATGAATATCGCTGCCCTTGATGCGGAAGAGACCCCGGCAAAAATCGCCACCAGAATAAAAGAGATGAGCGCCAATGCCTCGGAGCTCTTTGAAACCCGGCACCGGCGCAAGGACGGCAGTATCTTTCCGATGGAAGTTTCTACCACCTGGCTCGACGAAGATGGTGGCCGTCTGGTCTGTTTCTGCCACGACCTGACCGACCGCCATGAGGTGGAAAAGGCTCTGCAGCAGAGCGAAGGCAGGCTGAGCCATATTCTCGACAATGCCGTCTGGCAGATCTGGGCCTTCGATGGTCGCTATTTCACCTACCTCAACCGGGCCTACTATGATTTTACCGGCCTGCGGGTGGATAACCAGCATAAAATTGAGGCATGGACCAGTTTTATCCACCCCGAGGATTACCGGGCGGCAATGCAGCAGTGGAATCAGGCCTGGGAAGCGGAAGAGGAGTTTGACAGCTGTTTTCGGATGAAAAACAAATTCGGTGAGTACCGCGATTTCTGGTGCCGCGCTGTACCGATTTTCCAGACTGACGGTGGGCTGAGCCACTATCAGGGCTTCAACATCGATATCACCGAGCGGAACCAGGCGAAAGCCCAGCAGGAAAAGCTGCAGGAACAACTGGCCCATGCCCAGAAAATGGAGTCGGCAGGTCGCCTGGCCGGAGGGATTGCCCACGATTTTAACAATATGCTTGGGGTGATTTTAGGGTATTCGGAACTGCTTCTTGCCCAAATTGGCGATAATCAGCAGATCCGCCCGGCACTGCAGGGCATTCAGGAGGCGGCAGAACGTTCTGCCGAGTTGACCAGACAATTGCTCGCTTTTGCCCGGAAGCAGGCTGTCGTTCCGAGAAAACTTGAAGTCAACCGGACCCTGGAGGGGATGCTGAAAATGCTCCAGCGGCTGACGGGTGAGGATATTGACCTCGCCTGGATCCCTGGCGAGGGCCTTGGCCAGATTAAAATCGATCCCTCGCAACTTGATCAGATTATGGTCAATCTATGCGCCAACGCCCGGGAGGCCATTACCGATACCGGCAGGATTTCCATCGAAACCGGCAGCGCTGTTCTCGACCACCGCGCCTGTGAAGAGTTTGCCGACGCCCTCCCTGGTGAGTATGTGACCCTGGCGGTATCTGATACGGGCTGCGGGATCCACCCTGACGCCCTGCCGCATCTTTTTGAACCATTTTACACCACCAAGGAGCATGGTCAGGGAACCGGCCTGGGGCTCTCCACAGTTTACGGGATTGTCAAACAGAACAATGGCTTTCTTCACGTCGAGAGTGTGTCGGGCGAGGGAACCACTCTGAAGATCTATCTGCCACGGTACAGTGAAGAAAACCAGGAACGGGCGGAAACGGCCAAAGGAGAGGCGGTTGCCACCGGCACCGAGACCATTCTTCTGGTCGAGGACGAAGCGATGATCCTCGAGATGACCACCATGATGCTGCAGGGGCAGGGCTATCGGATTCTCCCGGCTGCTACCCCGGGGGAAGCGATCCGGCTGGCCGAGGCCCATGGCAGTGAAATCGGCCTGCTGATTGCCGATCTGGTCATGCCGGAGATGAACGGCCGGGATCTGGCGGAAAAACTTATGACCTTTAATCCCAGACTCAAACGCCTGTTCATGTCCGGGTACACTGCCAGTGTTATCGCCAGGCACGGTGTCCTCGAGGAGGGGATTCATTTTATCCAGAAACCGTTTTCCCGGAGTGCGATCGCCGCCAAAATCAGAGAGGTTCTCGATCAGGCCCCGGCGTGAACCCCGGTACTTTTATAGCCGGACCGCTCCCGGCAAAGCTTGCACAATCCTGGGCAAGGAGGTAAATTCATCCCAGTAATTACAAGCTCCCCGGGGCGAAAGGTCGTGACTTTTCGGTTGTGCTGAACCTCTTCTCCGTCGGGGCTCCGAATGATCGGCAACCTGGCTTAACCGCAGTTTCTCGGGCCAGGGGAGTGTTTGGCTGCCATGGAGGCACCGTATGCCCTCTGCAAACCCTTCTCCAGCGTCTGAGCGGTGGCCGTCACTCTTTGATTCTCTGGACGGCAACGACCTGCTGCTCAACGCCCCCATCGGCATTTTTGCTTCGACTCCCGCCGGGCGGTTCCTTGCCGCCAACCCAGCCTTGGTCAAAATGTATGGCTATCGCTCCGCCGAAGAGCTGATCGATTCGATATCCGACATTGCCAGCCAACTCTACGTTGATCTGGCCGATCGTCTGTTCTTTATGCAGTTGATTGCCGAGCGGGGCGAGATAACCAACCATGAGTGCCGTTTCCGTCGCCGCGACGGCACGGTCTTCTGGGCGTCGCGTACCGCCCGGGCGGTACGTGACAGTGCAGGGAAGATCACCCATTACCAGGGGTTCACCACCGATATTACCGAACAGAAACAGGCGGAAGCTGCCCTTGCCCAGCACCGGGCGGAATTGCAGGCAATCTATGATCATGCCCTGGTGATGATCTGTGTCCTCGATGACCAGCGCAGGGTGCTCTATGCCAACCCCGCCTTCACCGCCTTTACCGGGGCCACGGAAGAGAAGCTGCGTAACGGCATTGCCTGCGGGGTCTTCGGCTGTATCAACGCCACCAGCAGCTCGGCGGGCTGCGGCCATGGCAGGGCCTGTGCCAACTGTACCTTGCTGCGGGCCCTTGAAGAGACCTTACATAGTGGTGCCGCCCAGCACAATATCGAAACCCGCTTTACCCTCCGTCACGGTGAGCAGCAAAAAGAATTTACTCTGCTTGGGTCAACAGCGAGAATCCGCGGGGGTGAGCGAGATACTCTTCTGCTCAGTCTGATCGATATCAGTGATCGGGTTGCCCTCGAAGAGCAGCTGCGGCAGGCCCAAAAAATGGATTCGATCGGTCGCCTGGCCGGGGGAGTGGCCCACGATTACAACAATATGCTCGGGGTGATTCTCGGCTATTCGGAAATGGTTCTCGAGCAGGTGCCTGAAGGCCAGCCGATCCATGCCGCCCTGCGCGGTATTCAACAGGCGGCTGAGCGCTCGGCCGATTTGACCAGACAGCTGCTGGCGTTTGCCCGTAAACAGACGGTGGTGCCGAAGGTCCTCGAGCTCAACCGGGCCCTTGAGAGCACCCTTACCATGCTGCGGCGGCTGATTGGAGAAGAGATCGAACTGCTCTTTGATCCCGGAGAAAACCTTGGCCAGGTGAAAATTGACCCCGGGCAGCTTGACCAGATCCTCACCAACCTCTTTGTCAATGCCCGGGACGCCATCGGCACTCGGGCCGCCGGCCGGGTCATCGTCAAGACCGGCAAGGTTCTCTGCAGTGAAGAGGATATCGCAGGAGAAGGGGACGCGCTCGCTGGTGAATATGTCCGGCTGGCGGTGATCGACAACGGTTGCGGGATGGACGCCGAAACCCTTGCCCATCTCTTTGAACCTTTCTTTACCACCAAGGAAATGGGTCGAGGCACCGGCCTGGGACTGGCGACAGTCTACGGTATCATCAAACAGAATAAAGGTTTTGTCAAAGTTGCCAGTACATTGGAAAGCGGCACCACTGTGGCGATATATCTGCCCCGACACCGGAGTGAGGGAGTTCCCCAGCCGCAGGCGGCACAGGAGCAGACGACAGGAACCAGCCACACCACCATTTTGCTGGTGGAAGATGAGCCGATGATTCTCGAGATGGCGGCGATGATGCTGCAGCGCCAGGGATATCAGGTTCTCACTGCCTCTGGTCCTCGAGAGGCGATCCGTCTGGCCGGTCAATTTGCTGGTGAAATTGATCTGCTGATAACCGATGTGATGATGCCGGAAATGAACGGCCATGATTTGGCGCAGCAGCTGTTGTCCCGTCATCCTCGGTTCAAGCGGCTCTATATGTCCGGTTCCCCCGCCGACGTCATCGCAGAGCGTGGCCTGCTTGACGAAACCGTTGATTTTATCCAGAAGCCCTTCTCCGTCCAGAAACTCACCGAAAAAATCCGCACTATCCTCGGGGGCGTTTCTCCCTGATCCCTTCCTCTCAAACTGTTGGAACCTTCCTCAGCTCTTTTCCCGGGGGTGTACACTAAAGTGGATCTGTTCACTTTAGTGTACACCCCCGGGCTGTTTGGTGGTCCGCTGCCAGTAAACAGCAATCAGGTGTAACAGTTTGTAGATAAATATAAAAAAAGCCAGTGGCGGCAAAACTTACCAGTTGGCATGTTTTCTGCTTTTCCTGTGTTGGGTGAAGGTGTGTTCGAGCAATAAAGGCGGCCAACCTGGAAGTGGGGCGGGACTATGAACATTTTCTTTTATTCGGCGAGAGCAACATCCTGCTGGGATGAGTGTTCGTTTCGTGGCTGTGCCGGGAAATGCCTTGAGCAGTTGCAGGGTATCCCCTGTTTGGCCAGAATGCAGGTCCTCCCCCAGGGTTCGGCCTTTCCGCCACCGATTGACACCCCACTGCGCAGCGGCGACCTGCTTCTCCTCCACGCCGGCAACTCTCGAGAACTTGGGAGATTGTTGGCGAACCGGGAGGCTTTCGAAAATTACCGGATCATCCTGATCCTTGGCGCTGAGCTTGACGGTGGAGGGCGGAAATCTCACCTGCTCAATCCCCGATATATTGCCACAGTCGAACGGGGGCTGGGTGATGTCTATAAAGTGGTGGGCAGGCTCACCGCGCAGGAGGGCAGTTTGGTGGCCGATCTGCCCGAAAATCGAGGAGTAAGGGGGGATACCAGATGACTCAGGAACAGCTTTTTGCCTCATTCGTCCTCGACCATAGCCAAGGCCTGGAAATTGCTCTCCCGGCTGAGTATGTCACCGAAGCAACACCGATTCACGGTGCCATCCAGCGCCTCCCAGGGAGTATAGATTTTCTTGAAGGAATCATGCATCTCCGTGATGAGGTGATTCCGGTGATCAACCTGAAAAAGAGGCTTGGTTTGCCGGAGAGCAGCTATCCC
>JAZBOD010000008.1:0-5399 GCA_036350955.1 Desulforhopalus sp.
GGCTCCAATTTTGCCTCTCAAGCGTAGTTGTTCCATCTCAATCTTGCAAGGTTTTCTCGCAAAACCTCTAATCGTGTATCACACCCTCCGACTGTCTTTTCCGCCACGCCTCCACACTGGATCTTTCTGCTGGATCATTCAGCTTAAACCACTCTTGTCCAAAATAGGATTTAAACAAAATGCCCTCCGGGCGAATTGTGGTGTAAGATTTTTGTGCGAGCAAAAAACACATCACAATTTCCACAGAGGGCAAAGCCATGATAAAGGTAGCGAGTTTGTTTAGTCAACTGCTTCATCACTTTCCTCGAGCCAAATTTTCGCATCTGGTCGCCAAACACCAGGCAGAGCGCAAAGCGAAGGGATTTACCTGCTGGACCCAACTGGTGGCAATGCTCTTTTGTCATCTGGCCCGTGCCGACTCCCTTCGGGAGATCTGTGGCGGTCTGGCCTGCTGCCAGGGTAAACTCAAACACCTCGGCATTGGCAAAGCCCCAAACAAGTCCACCCTCTCCTATGCCAACAAAAATCGTCCGGCAGAACTCTTTGAGGAACTCTTCTGGACCATGGTCCAGCAATTCCGCGCTGCAGGCCGGCTTGGCAATCGCAAACGCAAGTTCCGCTTCAAAAACAAACTGCTCAGCCTTGACTCGACGACTATCTCTCTGTGCCTCAACCTCTTCCCCTGGGCCAAATTCCGCAGGGCCAAGGGCGGTGTTAAAGTCCACGTTCTGCTCGATCACGACGACTACATGCCATCCTATGTCTGGATCACCGAAGCCAAACGTCACGATCGCAACGTCGCCCATGATCTTCATCTCAAGCCCGGCTCGATCGTGGCTTTCGACCGTGCCTATAACGATTATGCCCTGTTCTCCTCTTGGACTGCCAACGGGGTGTTTTTCGTTACCCGCCAGAAAGAGAATGCTGTCTATCAGGTTGTTGAAGAGCGAACTCCTCCTCAGCACCGTGCTATTCTCGCAGATCAACTCATCAAACTGACCGGCCCCAGAGCAGAACAGCGCTGCCCACATCTCCTCCGCCGGGTTGTCGTCTGGGATGAGAAAAACCAGCAGGAGATCGTCCTGCTGACTAACCATCTCGACTTCGGAGCCAGCACTATCGCCGCCATCTACAAAGACCGCTGGGAGATAGAGATCTTTTTCAAAACTCTCAAGCAGCACCTCAAGGTGAAAACCTTCATCGGTACCAGTGAGAACGCCCTGCGCATTCAGATTTGGACAGCCCTGATTGCCTTGCTGCTGCTCAAATACCTGCACCATCTCTCACGGTTTGGCTGGTCTTTGTCAAACCTGGCGACGATGCTGCGCCTGAATCTCTTTACCTATCGGGATCTGATGACGTGGTTACACGACCCCTTCGGCCAACCGCCCTTGCCACCGGTAATCCAGCTCAGGTTACCCGGTTTTGGACAGCCAGTTGCCGGGATAAAATGAAAAAGGGGAACCTGGTTTTGAAATAGTGATTTTACCGACCGCAATCCCCCATAAAATGGGCAATTAAATCTCAACTCTGTCCTATTTTGGACAGCAGTGACATTGCCAACTACCTTGCCACAAAGTTCAAAGTGAACAATTCAGACGGACGCTGCAACGGGATGGGGTAGAGGTAGTCTGTGGGTTGTAACTTGTTCTCCTTTTCCTTTCTCATATCTTCGCCCTTGACGGGCTAGAGCGAAACGGGTAGGAGTACGCTGTGCCTGGGGGAGTCCTACGGACTGAGAGTTTCGCTGCCAGCGAACGACCCTTTGAACCTGATCCGGCTGATACCGGCGTAGGGAACGGACCGTTTGAGCAGCTCCTCCGCGCAGCACCTCTCGCCTCCCTTCCTCGCTGTGATTTTTTTCACTATTGTGCTTGGCTTTTTACTCAGCAGAAGGAGTGGTTATGAAGACCCAGATGGAATATGCCCGTGCGGGCATAGTCACCGAAAAAATGCGCGTTGCCGCTGGCCAAGCCAGCGTTGACCCAGACGAACTTTGTCGAAATATTGCCAGTGGCACTGCACTGATCTGCCATAACAACCACCACAGCAACGGCAAGCCCTTAGCTATTGGCCAGGGAATTCAGACCCGAATCAATGCCAATATTGGTACGAGCAGGGACGATACCTCCATTGAACGAGAACTGGCCAAAGCACGAACAGCGGTACGCGCCGGCGCCGATGCACTGATGGATCTCTCCACTGGTGGCCCTATCGACCAGATCCGCCGGGCAATTATTCGAGAAATCGCAACCTGCATCGGCTCGGTTCCCCTCTACCAGGCAGCCTGTGAAACCGTGCAACAGGGCAGACCTATCGTCGAGATGGAGGTCGACGAAATCTTTGCCGGAATCAAAAAACATCTCGATGATGGCGTCGATTTCATCACCGTGCATTGTGGAGTCACCCGCAGAACCCTTGAAATCATGGACCGAGAAGGCCGGGTTATGGATGTGGTCTCGCGGGGTGGTTCCTTTACCTGCGCCTGGATGGAATACAACAAACAGGAGAACCCGCTGTACGAACAGTTCGATCGCCTCCTTGAATTAGTCCGCCCCTATGACGCAACCCTTTCACTCGGTGACGGTTTCCGGCCCGGCTCGATCTGTGATGCCACAGACCGAGCCCAAATTCATGAACTGATGCTTTTAGGCGAGTTGACCCAAAGGGCTTGGGAGAAAGAGATCCAGGTGATGATAGAAGGCCCGGGACATGTGCCGTTGAACCAAATACGGGCAAACATCGAACTGCAGAAAAGGCTCTGCCATGGAGCCCCCTTCTACGTGCTGGGGCCTCTGGTCACGGATATCGCTCCAGGCTATGACCATATCACCAGCGCTATTGGCGGGGCAATTGCCGCAACGGCAGGTGCCGATTTCCTCTGTTATGTAACTCCCAGCGAACACCTCTGCCTGCCGACCGAGGCTGATGTCCACCAAGGTGTCATCGCGGCACGAATCGCCGCCCATGCGGCAGACATCGCTTTGGGCCTGCCAGGGGCGATGGAGATGGATAAACGGATGTCAATCGCCCGCAAACAACTCGACTGGCAGACCCAGTATGCCCTTGCCCTGGACCCGGATCTGGCCAGAACCAGACGGGAGGCTACCGCAGAAAAAACCGACAGCCACGGTGGCTGCTCGATGTGCGGAGAGTTCTGCGCCTATAGGCTGATGAACAACCGGTTTCCTGTCAGAGCAGCAGGATGCGCAGATCCATGACGTTGGTGTTGGTTGGTCCGGTGATATACAGGTCGCCAAGGGCTTGAAAAAAATGATAGGAGTCGTTGTTGTCCAGAAAGCTGCGGGCGTCCAGACCAAGCCTTTCGGCTCTGGCGATGGTGGTCTGGTCAGCAAAAGCGCCGGCGGCATCGGTCGGCCCGTCGTTACCGTCGGTACCGCCACTGAGAACGACAACATCGTCAATGCCCTGCATTTTCAGGGCGGCGGCGAGAACAAACTCTTGATTCCGCCCCCCTTTGCCGTTACCCCTGAGGCGTACCGTGGTCTCCCCACCGGATAAGATGCAGGCCGGTCGGGCTATCGGAAGGCCGTGTTTACTGATTTCCCGGGCGATAGCGAGATGGTTGCCGGCCAGATCCCGGCTCTCCCCTTCGAGCATCGAAGAGAGCAGCAGAGTGTTATAGCCGAGTGATTCCGCCTTTTTCCTGGCGTGATTGAGGGCATCAAAATTGGAACCAATGATGATGTTAGTCGTGTTGGTGAAAAAAATCGCCTCCGCTTTTGGGGTTTCCGGATGTCTGCCCTCGGCACCGGCCTGGAGATAGACGAGCACGGTTGCCGGAATTGCCGTGGTAATGTCATATCTGGCAAGGATGGCCAGGCAGTCTTCATAGGTAGTCGGGTCGGGTACACAGAGACCCGAAGCGATGCTGTCAAGATCGTCACCAACCACGTCGGAGAGAATCAGCGAGACGAGCGTTCCCGGATAGACCGCGCTGGCCAGCCTACCGCCTTTGATTTTCGAGAGATGCTTGCGGATGGCATTGATTTCCTGGATGGTTGCCCCGCAGGCGAGCAGCGTCCTGGTAGTCAGCTGCTTGTCCGCAAGGCTGATGCCGGCCGCCGGCAAAGGCAGCAAGGCGGAGCCGCCACCGGAAATAAGGCAGACGACCAAGGTCTTTTCGTCCGCAGTCCGGGCGAGATCGTATATCGCCCTGGCCGCGGCAATGCCTTGTTCATCGGGTACCGGGTGGCCGGCCTCCAGCAGCCTGATTCGCTGCAGTTTTTCCAGATGACCGTATTTCGTGCAGATCAGGCCGCTACTTATCCGGTCGCCAAGAATTTCCTCAATCGCCTGCCCCATGGCGCCGCCGGCCTTGCCGGCCCCGAGAACAATAATCCGCTCGAAATCGGCCAACGCATAGCGTTGGCCATCCAGGACCAGAGTGTCCTGATCCAGCCGGCATCTGTTGCTGATTGCCGTTTGCGGATTGACTGCCCGCAGCCCCTCCTCAAAGATGGCAACCGCGTCCTGTCGTCTGGCATTACGATCGGGCATCGTGCGGATCCTCCAGGGTTAATGACTGGAGCCTATCATGAGCTCGGGAAGCCAGGTGATGATACCCGGGAAAATGGTGCAGAGAATCAGAACGAGCATGATAATGAGGACGAAGGGGATAACCCCTTTGATAATGTCCGCCATGGTCAGGTCAAGCTCTTTCGGGGCAGCCCCTTTCAAAACGAAAATGGACATTGCCATGGGCGGGGTCTGGAAGGCCATCTGCATATTGATGCAGATCATCATTCCCGCCCAGAGTGGGTTGAAACCCAGTTCGGCAAGGATGGGGGTGAAAATAGGGACAATGATAAAAACGATCCCTATCCATTCGATGAACAACCCGAGCAAAAAGACAATGAGCATGATCATGGCGAAAGAGGCCCATTTCCCGCCAGGTGTGGCCAGAATCAGCTGAGAGACGACATCGCCTGAGCCGGCACTCATGAAGATACCGACAAAAGCATAGCAGAGTGCGGCGATCATGACCACAAAAGCACTGACCCGGAGGGTCTCCATGGAGGCGCGCTTGATCAGGGCAAAGTTGAATTTACCATAGGCAATGGCAAGAATGATGGAAGCCAGGCAGCCCACCGCCGCGGCCTCGGTGGGCGGCGCAATACCAGAGAAGATGGTGCCAAGCACGGCGAGAATGAGAAAGATCGGCGGCACCAGAGATTTGAGGAGTCGCCACAGTTTTCTCATGGAAAAAGGGGTGAGCTGATCCACCGGAATGGATGGCCCCAGTTCAGGATTCAGCCAGCAGCGGACGACGACATAGAGGATATAGCCAAACGCCAGTAACAGACCGGGAAACACAGCTCCCATGAACATCTGGCCGATCGACAGGCCGGCCTGGGGACCGTAGACAACCAGCATGA
>JAZBOD010000009.1:0-2650 GCA_036350955.1 Desulforhopalus sp.
CATCACGAAATTCACTCTTAAAAAGCAACAAACAGCTCGCTAGGGTACTAACCCCCACAAAAAGCGGTGGGGATAAGTACCATCACGAAATTCACTCTTAAAAAGCAAGAGTGAATTTCTATGGTACTAAAACCACGCCTTGTGGCCCCAGATCTCCTCCTGGAGCCCCTCTTTTTCCTGCTGCAGTTGCAGGTAGAGTGAGGCGTTCTGGATCGCCAGGCCGCACTGCCGAGCAACAGAGTTCATCAGGGTGATATCCTCCTCGGAGATCACCCGTTTTTTGTCGCTGTACAACCCCATAATGCCGATAATCTGTCCTTTGATGCTGATCGGCAGGTGGAGCATCGAGACGATCCCCTCAGCCTGCCGCTGCTCCTTGTAATCGATATCGTAGGATGCGACATCATCGATCAGTTCAACCTGGTTGCGCATCACCGTGCGGATCCGCTTCGAACTGACCGGACCCTTGTTGAGGTACTGTTCACTCAGACCGTAGCTGGCAACCAGCTTGAGTTCATTGCTCCGCTCATCGAGCAGGCGGATGGAGACCCCGAGGAGGTCAAAGGCCAGGGTTATCTCCGAGGTCATCAGGTGGAGGACCTTCTGGATATCTAGGGAGCTGCTCAAATGCTCGGAGACCGCGGCGAGGAGTTCGAGATCCCTTTTCTGGCGGTAGGCCTGGTGGGCACGGAGGATGGCGATTCCCCCCTGATCAGCGAGCCCCTTGAGAAAATCGATCTCCTCCTGGCTGAACTCGCGCCGTTCGGCGGTATAAAGGGCGAGGATGCCGATCGGGTCCCGATCAACGATAACCGGCACCACCAGCAACGAGGCGATCCCCTCCTTTTTTTTCGCTTCATGGTTTTCTAGCCGCGGGTCGGTGGTGGCGTCGCTGGCGGCAAGATAGCCGCCCTTCATGACAATATCCCGGGTGATGTCCCGCCCCCGGGCAGGGCCGGTATGGATATAGCTCTCTGACAGGCCGATCTGGGCCGCCGGGTAAAAGAGGCCGTCGGTATCGCTTCGGCTGCGGATCAGGTAGAGCGAGCAGGCCTTGGCCTGCATCACCTCCACGGCATTCTCAACGATCAAACGGAGGATCTCCTCCCGGTCGGCGGCGGTCTGGATCGATTTGATAATCTTGCAGAACACCTTGAAATAGTCTTCGCTCTTGGTCATATCTCCACTCCGGATCGATGCCGGGGCACAACCCGCCCCGACCCGTTTATCAGTTATCCCTTGCCGCCAGCCACCCGGCGATCTTCGGGGCAAATTCCCGCTGATACTTCGAACTGACATAGATACCGATATGGCCGGTATCGAAGCAGACATCCTCCTTGTCGGTGGAACCGATTTTCTGGGTAAACTGGTCGCAGGCCTCCGGCGGGACCAGGTGGTCGAAACGGCCATAGAAGTTGAGTACCGGAACGGTGATCTTTTCCAGGTCAACCCGTTCACCGTCGATCACCAACTGCGACTGGATAAGCAAATTCTTTTTGTACATATCGACAATGAACTGCTTGAAGGTTGCCGCCGGGACATCAGGGCTGTCAAAGATCCATTTCTCCATGCGGATAAAATTTTCGACAAAACTCTTGTTGTCGATATTCTGGAGAAAGCCGACATACTTGTCGATCATCAACCGTGCCGGGTTGAGCAGCAGAAAACCCAGATTCATCACATCGCCGGGCATGTTGGCGTAGACATCGCCCAGCACCTCGGCGCCGGTCTGCTTCATCCAGACATTCAACAGCCCCTTGTCGGTGTCAAAGTTGGTTGGGGTGACCGTAGTCACCAGATTTTTTACTTTTCCCGGGTGGAGCGCAGTGTAGATGATCGAAAACACTCCGCCCATGCAGATCCCCATGATGTTGATCTGCTCGACACCCTTGGTTGCGCAGATAAAATCGACGATATTGCCGATGTAGCCGTTGACGTGGTCGCCGATGGTCTGGAACTGATCCTTTCGCGTCGGATAGCCCCAGTCGATCATATAGACCTCAACCCCTTCAGCGAGAAAGGTCTCGACCACACTTCGCCGCGGTTGCAGATCGAGCATGGTTTCCCGGTTGATCAGGGCATAGATCACCAGTAGCGGGGTCTTCAGCCGCACCTTTTCCGGCCGGTAATGCTTGAGCTTGACCCGATCCTCCTGGTAGACCACCTCATAGGGGGTGGTCGAGATGGCGGTGTCGAGATCACCGGTCAGCACCGCGGAGGCCTTTTTCAGACGGTCCCGGGTCTTTTTCCGATCCTCTTCGATATTTTTGAGGATCAGATCAACGGGTATCTTCACCTCGCTCATTCTTTCACCTCACGGTCAGTTGAACTTTTTTTTCCGGCAGCCTGACTGATCACGGTCTTTTTCTTTGCCGGTGACGGTCGCGGTTTCACTGCAACTCCCGGTTTTCCTGCTGCCGCCTGTTTGGCTGCAGAGGCCCTTTTGCGTGCACTCGTTTGTTTTGCTGCAGTCATCGTTTGTTGAGGCGCAGTCGCTTTTGCTGGTGCCGTTGCCTGTTTCGCTCCAGCCGCCGGTTGCAGGACTGCCGCCTGTTGCTTTGGCAGCTGTTTTGACGACACCTGTTGCGGTGATGGCTGTTGTGGTGGCAGCTGCTCTGGTGCCGTCTGTTCTGCAGCTGCCTGTTGTGCC
>JAZBOD010000010.1:0-3234 GCA_036350955.1 Desulforhopalus sp.
CCAACCGGAGCTCTCACGGCAGAACCGGTCGCGGAGATACGACCATGGGAGCCTATCTAGCCAGGAGGATGGACCATGGCGTTCAAGAATCCCTGGCCTTTGCCGTGGCCCTGGCTTCAATCAAAATGGAGACCCCCGGTCCGTTTCGAGGTTCCCTCGAAGAGGTCCTCGCCAGGATGAGGGAGTCCCTATAATCAATAGGATCAAGCAGCCGGAGCGGTCGATCCATGAACAGGACGATCAAGGACAAAGCAAAAATCATCGAGCGCGCCCTTTCCCTGGGCTTTGAATATGAAAAGGCCGTCACGGGATGCTGCCAGTGCACGATCGCCGCGATTCAGGATGCCCTGAACATCCAAGACGACGCCGTGTTCAAGGCGGGAAGCGGCCTTACCGCCGGTGGCGGGGTTTCGTGCGAGGGCTCCTGCGGAGGGTTTACCGGCGGCGTGATGGTCATGAGCTCGGTCTTCGGTCGGCGACGAAAGACATGGGATGGTGATAAAGCTGAGAAGGACTGTGCGCACCGCATGGCAAGAGCCCTCCTGGACAAATTCAACCGGGAATATGGGAGCAGCATTTGCAAAACGATCCATCGCGCCATCTTCGGGAGGGACTTCGATCTCAGGGACGGCTCCGACAGAGAAGCGTTTGAGAAATTGGGAGCCCACGGCGACAAATGCACATCGGTCGTGGGGAAAGCCGCGGCTTGGTCAACCGAACTCATTCTGGAGGAACTTTCCAACCGGGGCATGTCCCTGAAGGATCTCCAACGGAGGAGAAGACGATAGTGTATGCAATACTCGGGAGTGTCGGGATGGGCCTGGTATGGGGATGGCTGGCCGGGGGTATGGAGGGACGATTGCGACATCCTCTGAGAACGATTTCCTTCAGTGCCCTGGCTGTGTCGGCTGTCTTGGTCCAAATTGTGACTTGGGTCGGGTGGCGAGGAATGGTATGCTTTCTGGGCGCGGGGATCGCTGCTTTTTTGATTCACGCGGGTTGGCGTCGTGAACTGCGAAAACGCTTCTTACTATCAGTTCCGAAATAAGGAGGGTGGATGATGAACGTGCAACTCTTTGGAGCCGGCTGTTTTGGTGCAATCATCGGATGGTACGTCTACTACATCAATCGCTATCGAAAGAGCGATATCCAACTGGGGGACCTGGTAACGGTGATAGGAGTCATAGGCGGCAGTGCCGTGCTCGCCCTATTCCCCGCGGGCACCGCCCTCTTTGGGGCCTATGGGATAGGCCTTGCGATCGGATTTTTCGGCTATTTCCTTGTTTTGATCATTCTGGTCGGCGTTTCAGGGAACTTCGATGCAGACTGGTACCTGGACGGCCGGAGGAAGTTGCCCGACGGAACCGTGTTCGTCCCCCAGGTCGGGACGCCTGCTGCGGGAGGGACCGCCATGGCACCGAAAGAGCCTTCGACAGGTGGAATGCGCTAGCCTTTTGCCGCCCCTTCCATGCCCATCGAGGCGGTTTATCCGGCATTGAAGCTGGCTTGCTTTGGAGGGAGAGATGAATGAGGTTACGCGGACAGAGGCAGACCCTCTGGTCTCTGCGCTCGATGACCCTTCCGCGGCCGTGCGCGTCGCCGCCCTGCGGTCCCTGGTGCGTCTGCCCTTGCCGCGGGAGGGCTGGATCTATATCAGCCACCGGATCATGAGGCTGTTGCAAGAGACACCTGTGGGCGAATCCTTCAATGCTCAGACCGTCGACGGCATGCCTTACCACGAGATCATCGATGCGGCAGCCTTTGTTCCCACCAAGGCCGTGCGTGGTCGCTTACACGAGTTGCTGCAGGACCCCGATCAGGACGTGCGAAGGGCTGTGGCCCGGGCTCTAACCCGGATGGGCGACCCACGGGCCGTGCCTCAGCTTGTCACCGAGTTATCCGATCCTATTCCTGACTGCCGTGCCGATGCGGCTGAAAACCTTTCCCTGCTCGATGTGTCCGAGCATCGTGTCGCAGTGCAGGAGGCCTTCCGGGGAGAGCCTGACGGCGAAGCCAGATTCTGGATGGCGCTGGCATTGGCCCGGCTCGGCGAAACCTCCGAACTAGAACAAATCTTTGAGGAACTCACACAGGGAACACTTGATCTTCCCCGAAGTTCGTGGGGAGACCCTCTGGTCTTCGCCGATAAACTGATCAGGCGCGGGCCTTTCCCGCAAGCGGCACAGGATTTGCTCCTGCGTATTTCTCAAGAGAGGCAGGAAGGACCGGTCGCCCAGATTGCCCAGGATCTCTTGAGCACAGGACCGCCGGCCGAGACATCCCCCGCCCCTGACTTTCAACCCCCGCCGCCGCCGGCGCCGGAACTGCAGCGTTTGATCGACACCCTCGCCGGCAGTTTAGAAGACAAGGGACCTGTCGAGTTCGCCAAGGAACTTTCCGGAGAGGTCATTCCAGAAATTTTGATGGGGCCTCTCGTCGCTCACCTCCCTCCTGATGTGGCATCGCGTCTTGTCCCGGCTCTGTTTCGGACTGTGATGCGATGGGGGGTTGGTTTTGCCAACGGGATTGTGGAGGGTGTCTGGTATTTGGGAAACAAATTTGTCCCCCCACTCCATGAGTTATTTGAATGTTACCTGCAGTTGTGGAAAGAGGCTGAATCCGGCCAGACATGGCCGTCGAGCCTGCGCTGGCAGTTGGCCTGGACCATCTCGCGTGCGGGCATAGGCCGGGTCCTTCTTAGTCTGGGCCCACGTTTAAAATCGGAAAATGACCTGGAGCGGGTCGTGACCGCGAGGCTCATCGAAGATTGCGCTCTCTATGTCCGCCAGGCAGCCCCCCCTTTTTTCGGTGGGGGAGGTCCCCCTGCTGACGTGGCACCTCACAGGGTTGAACTCATCGATACCGAAGAGATGCACGAGGCTCTCGTTGGGGCTGAGCCGGAGGCTGTGGCCCCGGAGATGCCAAAACACCGCAGGATGCGCGATCGTGGAGTCCGGAGCAAATCCCCTGTGCGAAAGCGCGTCGTCAGCACCGGCTTTTCAACGCATATTTCTCCGGATGAACCCGTCAAAAAGACCATGCCCTTGAAGGTGGGTGAAAAGTATTTTTTCTGGTTGGAAATCGGAAAAGCCGTCAAGGAATCGATCGAAGAGACCCCCACCGATATTCCCCAAGTCCCTGCAAAGGCACGCCTGACTGTTGCCGTTTTTGGGTACAAGGACGGAATCAAGGTCAAGCGCGGCGCGGATGTCGGCGAACTCGAGGTTCAGCCCG
>JAZBOD010000011.1:0-12840 GCA_036350955.1 Desulforhopalus sp.
ACGTTTTTGACCAGCCGAGTAAAAAATGGTTTACCTGGAAACACGGCTGGCAGGAAGACCAGCCGCGGATCGAATACAACACCTTTGTCGGCAGCGGTACCCGCTACTTAAGTGAAGCAGGGCGGGAAGCAATCGAGAAACTGTTCGAAGATTCCTTTACCAACCGCAAATAACCCTGCCCTGCTCCGGGGGAACAGGCCCACTTCCCGTGCCTGCCCCCGGACCGCGCCTGCAGCGACCCTTTCCCAGCTGATCACCGATCGATCCGCCCGGGTTCTGCCGCCTGCCGGTCAGCCATGCCTGGCTATTTCACAGAGTTATTTCCTCGCCGTACTCCATCACCCTGGCGGTTTTGCCGACCGCTTCAAGACGCCGCCGGAAAACCTGCGGGTCTGCGGCAATCACCGGGAAGGTGTCATAGTGCATCGGAATCGCCACCCCGGGTGAGGCAAGTTCTACCGCCTTCACCGCGTCGTCGATGCCCATGGTGAAGTTATCGCCGATCGGCAGCAGCATATAGTCTAGAGGGGTCATCTCGCCGATCAGCTGCATATCGTAAAAAAGACCGGTATCGCCGGTATGGTAGAGGGTTTTGCCGTCGATGGTCAAGACGACCCCGGCCGGTTCGCCGGCATAGCTGTTGTCCGGGGTCATTGAGCCGTGGTGGGCAATGGTGAATTTCAACCGGCCAAAGGGAAAATCATGGCCGCCGCCAATGTGCATGTTGTGGGCGCGAAAGCCTTTGCCAATGCAGTAATTGGCCAGTTCATTGACGCAGATAAACAGCGGATCGGTCCGGGTGGCAATCTTGAAGGCGTCGCCGATATGGTCGCCATGTCCGTGGGTGAGGACAATGAAATCGGCGCCGACCTCCTCGGAGCGGACCGGGCAGGTCGGGTTGTCATCGAGGAAGGGATCAATGAGGATCACCTGACCGGCATCGGTAGTGATCTGAAAGGAAGAGTGGGAAAAGTAGCGCAGTTTCATTGGTACCTCCATGGCAGTATTTTCACCGACCTCAGCCCTTTTCCTCCCGCCTCCGGTCGAAATAGAGGTTGATCACCGCCAGAACAGCGCTGCCGAGAATCAACAGCAGGGAAACGGCATTGATCACCGGAGTTGACCCATCCCGAACCTGGAGGTAGAGGTTGATGGGCAGGGTCGGCTGAGACCCCACCAGAAACAGGGTGGTATTAAAATTTTCAAAACTCATCAGAAAGGCCACCGCCCCTGCACCGATCACCGCCGAGCGCAGAAACGGCAGGGTGATCAGGCGGATCACCTCGAGACGGGTCGCCCCGAGGTTGAGGGCAGCCTCCTCCAGGCTGCGGTCAAAAGTGCGCAACCGGGCGGAAACCACCAGGGTGACAAAGGTGGTGATAAAGGAAAACTGACCGAAAACCACCAGCCAGAAGCTTGGCCGGAACAGGTCGAAATCCCAGCCCCAGACTTCATCAAAATAGCTGCCGACGGTGTTGGCGCCGAGGAGGATGGAGATGCCGAGGATCACCCCGGGGATGACCAGGGGGGCGAGCATCAGGTAGTAGAGCAGCTCTTTGCCGATAAAATTCTCCTGCTCAAAGAGAAAGGCGGCACAGACCCCTACCGTCACCGAAAGCAGCGAAACCCACAGCGCAGTCTGAAAACTGATCCGGATAGCCCGGAGGTTGTCGGCATCCTGGAAGATCCCTACCCGTTCAGGACCGGCGGAGAGAAACCAGTCGAGGGTAAACCCGTACCACGGCAGGGCCGGGAAGTCCGAGTTGTTGAAGGCGAGCACGCAGGTGACCAGCAGCGGCGCAAAGAGAAAGAGAAAGTAGAGGGTGATAAAAAGGGTGAAGGCCCGGTTATAGCTGGGCGATCGCGGCAGGGAACGGATCATCGTGCCACCTCGCCAAGCCGCTGGCCGGTGATTTTCAGCCCGAGCCAGATAATTGCCGAACTGAGAGCGAGCAGCAAAAAGCCGAACGCGGCCCCCTGATTCCAGTTGAAGCTGGCGATGAACTGGTTGTAGATCTGCTCGGTGAACCACAGGGAGTTCTTGCCGCCCATCAGGTTGGGGGTGAGATAGTTCCCGAGAACCAGCATGAAGACGACGATCGACCCCGAGGTGATCCCCGGTTTGCAGTGGGGGATGATGATCGTCCACCAGATGGTCAGCCTGCCCGCCCCCAGATCGCAGGCCGCCTCGATCAGGCTGTCGTCGAGCCCCTCCATGGTCGAGACCAGCGGTACCACCATGAACAGCATCGAGGTGTAGACCAGACCCATGATCATCGTCGCGTCGCGGTAGAGCATCTCGACCGGCTGGTGGAGGATGCCCAGCTTGAGGAGCAGGTAGTTGAGCCCCCCCGATTCGCGGAGGAGGATCATCCAGCCGTAGACCCGGACCAGTTCGCTCACCCAGAAAGGCAGAAGCAGCAGAACCACGAGCAGCCCACGCATCCCCGGCCGGGCGAGCTTGGTAATGTAAAAGGCCACCGGCAGGGCAAGACAGAGGGTGAGAAAGGTGGTGATGATCGAGTAGAGGGCGGTGCGGACGAAGGTCAGCCAATAGACCGGTTCGTAGAAAAAGGTCCGGTAGTTGTCAAGAGTCCACCCCTCCCTGTTCCGAAAACTGAGGAGCAGCAGATCAAGATGGGGCAGGAGGATGAGCAGCAGCAGCCAGAGCAGCACCGGAGTGATGAACAGCCAGAACAGCGCCCGTCCCCTCATCCCTGATCCTCCCCGTCGGCAAAAACCACCCCCGAGCCGGGGTGCCAGCCAAGGTTGACCGTATCACCTACCCGGATATGGTCAAAGGCCCGGTTCTGGGGAAGGGCCACCAGCAGTTCCCGGCCGGAGACGACGGTGGTCAGCAGCCGGCTGTTGGCACCGTCAAAGAGGATCGCCCGCACCGTCGCGGCAAAGCTGTTCAAGGCCGGGGTCGCTTCGGGCTCGAGAAAGATCGCTTCGGGGCGCAAAAACAGAGAGGCCCGCGCCCCCGGGACGGCCGGAATATTCGGGCGGGCCCGGAAAAGGTAGCCCTCCTCGGTGCGGAACTCGGCCTCGTCGGCGGTGCAGGTAATCAGTTCACCCGGCCACTTGTTGCTCTCACCGACAAAGCCGGCGACAAAGGGGGTGTGGGGATCGTGGTAGAGTTCCTGGGGGCTGCCGAGCTGTTCAAAACGGCCACGGTGCATCACCGCCACCGTATCGGACATCACCAGTGCCTCGGACTGGTCGTGGGTGATATAGATAAAGGTGGTACCAATTTTTGCCTGGAGTTTTTTCAACTCGACCTTCATCTGCTCGCGCAACTTGAGGTCAAGGGCGCCCAGGGGTTCGTCGAGGAGCAAAACCTTGGGGTCGAGAATCAGGCAACGGGCGATGGCCACCCGCTGTTTCTGGCCGCCGGAGAGCTGGTGGATCGCCTTGTCACCGTACCCGGGCAGCTCGACCCGCTCGAGAATCTCCCCGGTGCGCCGCCTGATCTCCGCCGCCGCAACCCGCCGGCGTTTAAGGCCAAAGGCGATATTGTCGGCGACGTTCATCATCGGGAACAGCGCCAGATGCTGAAAGACCAGATTGGCCGGGCGATGGTTGGGGGGAACCCCGGCCATATCCCGGCCGCTGATGATGATCTGGCCGCTGCTGGGTTCCTCAAAGCCGG
This sequence comes from Desulforhopalus sp., assembly GCA_036350955.1. Classification (GTDB taxonomy): domain Bacteria; phylum Desulfobacterota; class Desulfobulbia; order Desulfobulbales; family Desulfocapsaceae; genus Desulforhopalus_A. The sequence goes on from JAZBOD010000011.1 coordinate 3,653, forward strand.
CAATCATCCGCAACAGGGTGGTCTTGCCGCATCCGGAGGGGCCAAGAATGGAGAAGAACGACCCCTTTTCCACCGAGAAAGAGACATCGACGGCCCGAAAGCCGGCGAAATTCTTCACCAGGCCGGTGACGACCAGATCAGCGGACATCGATCAGTTGGCTGCCTTGACCTTGTCGAGAACCTTGCCTTCCATCGCCTCGATTTCCGCCGGCACCGGCGGGTACCACTTGATATTGTCGATAACCGCCTGGGGGAAGGAACGGTCAAAGTTGGCCTGAAAGGCGGCGTCGACATATTTCCCGGCATCCTTTGAGGCGGTCGGGGCCTTCTCCGCCGAGGTGAACAGGCCGCTGTTTTCCGGGCGGAGCATGAAGTTGATCCACTGGTAGGCGGCATCGAGGTTTTTCGCCTTGGCCGGGATGGCAAAGGTGTCGATCCAGCCAAGCGCCCCTTCCACCGGAGCGACATAGTCGATATCGGCGTTCTCTTCGTGGAGTTTCCAGCTGCCGTTGTCCCAGGCCTCAGCAACGGTCACCTCGCCGGAACGGACGAACTCGAGCAGCTGATCGCCGTTTGCCCAGTAATTTTTCACCAGCGGTTTGGCCTTGATCATTTCGGCCTCAAGGACGGCGAGCATCGCCGCGTAGCCCTGTGGATCGGCATAGAGGGCAAAAGGGTCATAGCCCATGGCAAAGCCCAGGCCGATCAACACCGGCCGCTTCAGGCGGTAGCTGATCCGTCCGGCATACTGCGGGTCGATCAGGGCGTTCCACGATTTGGCTTCCCCCGCCTCGGCAAGGTTGACCACCAGGCCGGAGGTTCCCCAGCAGAAAGGAACCCCGTAGGAGTCATCCCCCACCCGGGTGTTCTGTTTGACCGCCTCGAGCATCGAGGGGATGAATAACTCGCTCTGAATGCGGCTGTAGTCGATCGGCTGGTAGAGCGTGAACTCCTCCTGCACCGAGGAGATCCGGTCCTGGCTCGGCTGGGCCAGATCAAAGCCGGCGCCGCGGGTGGCGCGCAGTTTGGCGATCATCTCCTCGTTGTTGGAGTAGGTCACCTCGACCTTGATTCCGGTCTCCTTTTCAAAGGCATCGACCAGTTCCTTCGGGGCATAGCCCTTCCAGGTGAGCAGTTGCAGGGTGTCGGCCATCGCCAGGGCGGGCCACCAGATCAACAGGGTGAGGACAAGCAGCAGGATCCTTGGCATCGGTATTCTCCTTTTATAGGCATTGGTAAACAGAGCGGGCCTGGCGGGATGCCAGGCAAGTGAGCGGTTCGGTGCGGTAACCGCACCAGCACGACAGTCTACCCCGGGAACTGTTCAAAGTTGGCCAGATTACCGTGAGTTTTCGGTTTGTTCTGCCCGGGAGTCCCTCACTTCCACGGCTACAGGCTGCACTCGCGCATGGTCTGAGAGACCTTTTTATAGACATCGGTAAAACGCAACAGGCCGACAATCTCCCCTTGGTCAAAGACAAACAGGCTGTCGTGGCGGTTCATCACAAAGAGGTGAAAACATTTGGACAATGGGTCATCAATCTTCACCGATTGCCCCTCCTTGGGGGCGTTGACAAAATTGTGGATCTGCACCGAACTGGCCTTGCGGCAGAGATCGTGAAAAGGGTTTTTCCAGAGGTGCATATCCTCAGACATGGTATGGCTTATGTAGTTCACCCCGTACTGCTTGACCAACTCTTCGACATTGACCCGCCGATAGCCGGTCTCCAGGGCGCAGAAGAGATCGATTGGCGAGATTTTGCCGATGATTTTTCCCGCACTGTCCTCGACCAGGAGAATCTGCTGCGCTGCCTTGCCGGAGAGATACTCCTCCTGAGCACTATCCAAAGCCTGCAGGGCCTGGTAAAAGGTTGCCAGATCATCTATTCTCGGGAATTTGTCGGCTGGAACGTAAAGATCACTTACCTGTAGATTTTCCATGGCATCTTCCTTCTCTGGAAATGGACAGTTCTTCCTCTTCACCTGTTCCCCTACCATGCCTACAGTAAACACCTTCGGGAGAAAAAACCAGGAGAGAATGCCCCGGTCAGGCTTGCAGTTCCAAAAGGATACCGGCCGGTTAGTTTTTCCAGGGAACCACCATAAAACCCTTGCCAAAGGTTCGGGGAGACGATAGCCTGCAGGTTCCGGGTACGGCTGCCCCTCGCTCCGAATCCGGCCCTTCCCCTCCCCGGCGAGCAGCATGAACAGCGTTAAAGAGACTCATTTTCGGCGCAATGTCTTTGGCTCTTCGGTCGTCGAGTTCTTCTGGGGGCTGGGCTTTCCGATAGTGCTTGAGTCGACTTTTCTCCAGTTGTTTTTGAAGAGCCTCGGGGCGTCAAGCTTTGCCATCGGCATCGTCCCCTCGCTGTTTATTGCCGGGATATCCTGTTTTCCGCTCTTTGCCAGCTACTCCTCGCGCAATTTCCGGATGAAACGGCCCTTCGTCCTCGGCCTGCATCTCAGTTCGGCCCTGGCGATTCTTCTGCTCGGGGTGCTGATGCTGGTCTTCTCCAGCCCGGGAAGCATCCTCCCGCTTTTTTTCTGCTGCTACGCCCTTTTTTCTGTCTGCATGGGGCTAACCATCCCGATCTGGCTCAACTATCTGGTGCGCATCTTCCCCGATGCGCGGGTGGTTTCCGGGCTTGGCTACATGATGCTTGCCCAGAACATCGGCAAGATTATCGCCAGTTTTTTTATTTTAAAAATCGTCGAGCGTTACGCCTTTTCGCTGCACTCCTCGGCCTACGTCTTTATCGTCACCGGTCTGCTCTTTGCGGTGGGCTCCCTCTGTTTCCTCATTACCCGGGAAGTGGCCGACCCCAACGACCCCGAACCGGACAGCCTCTCCTTTATACGCCATACCAGACTGAGCGCCGGGGAGATTCTCGCCAATCGCCGCTTTTTACTCTACCTCGCGGCTGATCTCGATTTCTATATCGTCCTCACCACCATGTCGTTCTATGCCAATTACGCCACCGGCTACCATCAGGTGCCGGTGGCGATTGCCGCCGGCGGCTTTGTCGCCTGCATCTATGCCGGTTCGATAACCGTCAACATCTTTCTCGGGGCGATGAACCTGCTCAGCCTCAAACAAAAATTCATCCTTGCCAAAGGTATTGCCCTCTCCCTCCTGCTCCTGCTGATTCTGCTCCCCGGGCCGTTGACCTTTTTCGTGATCAGCTACCTGCTGGGTTGCGTCCGGGCCATCCGCAACATGGTCTATGCGCCGACGGTCAAGCTCTTTTCCGGGAAAACCGACGTCACCCCCTATTTTTCCCTGGCGCCGATCCTCACCCTCCCTTTTGCCGCCGGCTTTCCCCTGCTGTTCGGGCGGATGCTCGACCTGCTCTCGCCGCTGCAGGGGGATGCCTACCGGCTGCTCTTTGCCCTCTCGGCGGTGCTGACGGCAATCAGCCTCTACCTCAGTTTCCGGGTCGATTTCAGCGGAAAGAACAGCGCGGTGACCACCGTCGCTGCGCGCGGTCTGCGGCAGGATCTGCCTACAGGGTGAGGAGGTTGCCCTCGGCCGGGCGAAGTTCCTTTGCCCCGGCGACCTTGGCAATGATCCGCCCCGGCCGGGCATAGCGGTCGGCGATTCGGGCAAAGAGCCGGCCGGTGGTCTCGGTGCGGACCACCTGGCTGCGTGCTCCCTCGGCAAGGGGGTTGATGATCTCGGCCACCACATCGCCCTGGTTGACCCAGTCGCCAGGCTTTTTCACAAAGACCACCACTCCCGGCAACGTCGCCTTGATATAGTCAACGCCGGTAAGCGGGGTTGCCGTCCCGACCATCTCCGGCAGAGGCGGTGCTGCCCCACTGATGCACCCCCGTCGCTGGAGAAAGATGAAGAGATTTTCCGCATCGCCTGCGGTGAGGTGGTGATCGGTATCGCAGATTCCGCGCAGTTCAACGGTGGCTGCCAGGCAGGCCGGCGGGATGGGGAATTGGGGAAAACGCTCGGCAAGGTTCCACCAGGGGCGGCTGTTGGCCTCGTCGAAGGGAGTGCCTCCTGAGTCACTGGCCAGCAGGGTAACCGTCATGCCCAACTGGGCAGAGAGGTCGGCGGCGGCCGGCCAGAGCGGCGTGCCCAGGTAGAGATGGGCCAGAGCCTGGTGGTCGCAGTGCAGATCGAGGACGATATCGGCATCAGAGGAGAGCTGGTAGAGCAGGTGCTTGAGCTGCCCCGCCTCGTCTTCCGGGACAATTTCACCGAGGATATTGGCGATCGCGGCGCGGATCAGGGCGACGTTCTGTTCTGGGTCGGCGGCCAGTTTTCCGGCCACGGCAGCGGCAACCCTCTCCACCAGATCATGGTGGCTGCGGTTAAAATTGACCGAGTTGACAAAGTCAAAGCGCCCCTGGAGGGCATCGTCGCGCCACTGGGCCAGGCCGATCGGGTTGGCGGCGGGGACCACCACGATTTCGCCACAGATCAGGCCAGCGGCCGCCGCCTGGTCAAGCCGGTCGCGCAGGTGGTGCAGAACGATAAAGGAGGGCGCCTCATCGGCATGCAGACCGGCCTGAAGGTAGGCCTTCGGCCTGGCCCCCGGGGTGCCGTAGCGAAGAACGGTCAGCGAACGGGCAGTCCCCGGGCTGGCGGCTGACAGCTGGTGGATCTCGGTGGTCTTCATGGCGGTGCCTCAATGACCGGCCGGTTCCGCTGGGGCTGAAGATGGGCGAACCAGTGAACTTCCAGTCTTTTAATGAGAAAGACGATGAGAAAAGTCATGGCCATGTAGAGGGCGGCAGCGGTCAAAAAGGCCTCGTAGGGGCTGTAGAACCGCGAATTGATGATCCGCGCCGCACCGGTGATATCGATGATGGTAATCACACTGGCCAGGGAACTGCCGTGGAGCATGAAGATGATCTCATTGCTGTAGGCCGGTAGGGCGCGGCGGAAGGCACTGGGGAGCACGATCCGGCGGATCAGCAGCAGACGCGACATCCCGGCGGCCACGGCCGCCTCGATCTCACCGTGGGGGGTAGCCTTGATCGCCCCGCGAAGGATTTCGGTGGTGTAGGCGCCGGTATTGAGGGTAAAGGCAAAGAGCGCGCAGAAATAGGCCTCACGGAAAAAGGGCCAGAGAAAACTCTCCTTGATCAGCTCAAACTGGCCAAAGCCGTAGTAGACGAGAAACATCTGCACCAGCAGCGGAGTCCCCCGGAAAAAATAGACATAGCCGCGAATCGGCAGCTGGACAAAGCGGTTGCCGTACATCCGCAGCACCGCCAGAGGGACAGCCAGGAGCAGGCCGAGCACCAAGGCAATGGAAACCAGCAAAACGGTATTCTGCAGCCCTTCAAGATAGATATCGCGGTTTTCCCAGATAATGGCAAATTCCATCGATCACTCCTCCCTGACCCCGACGCTGTAGCGGCGTTCGAGGTATTTGAGCAGGTAGATGGAAACGGTGGTGATCAGCAGATAGTTGAGGGCCACCACCAGGTAAAAGGTAAAGGGCTTACGGGTTGCTCCGGCGGCAAGGCCGGCCTTCCTGACCATGTCGTCGAGGCCGATGATCGAGACCAGGGCGGTGGTTTTGATCAGCACCAGCCAGTTGTTGCCGAAACCGGGGAGGGCATGGCGGACCATCTGCGGCAGGACGATCCTCCGAAAGACCTGGGCCGGACTCATCCCGTAGGCATGAGCAGCCTCAATCTGCCCCCGATGGACGGCAAGGATCGCCCCGCGAAAGGTTTCGGTCATGTAGGCCCCGAAGATAAAACCGATGGTGGCCACCCCGGCGATAAAGGGGTTGATGTCGATGTAGCCGTGGAAGCCGAACAGCGGGCCAAGCTGATTGATAAAGACCTGACCGCCGAAAAAGATCAGCAGCATCAGGACGAGATCGGGAATACCGCGGATAACCGTGGTGTAGACCTGGGCGATCATCCGCAGCGGCCAGCGGTCGGAAAGTTTGGCCAGCGCCCCGAAAATCCCGAAAAACAGCGCGATCAGCAGCGCAGACAGCGATACCTCCAGGGTAAGGATGGTCCCCTCAAGGATGCTCGGGCCGTAACCGTGCAGTGAAAACATAGCGACCTTCAGGCGGACGGGCCGCCGCTGCCCCCGGGCGGGACCAGCGACGGCGGGAAAAAGGCGCCGCTCAGTGCGGCTTGCCGGTTAGCGGCACGGTGGTGACTGATCAGTTGCCATAGACGTTGAAATCAAAGTACTTGTCCTGAATCGCCTTGTAGGTGCCGTCGGCGCGGATCTTGTCGATCGCCTGATTGAACAGCTCGGCCAGGGCGGTGTCTTCCTTGCGGATGGCGATTCCGGCGCCTTCGCCGAACCACCGGGGGTCACTCAGGTCGGGACCGACAAACTGGTACTCGGCGCCTTCCGGTTTTTTCAAAAAGCCATCGGAGAGAGCAACGCTGTCGGCGAGGAGCATGTCAACCCGGCCGGCGGTCAGATCGAGATAGGCCTCATCCTGCGTGCCGTAGCGTTTGATCTCCACATCGTTGCCGTAGTTGTCGGTGAGGTAGCGGTCATGGATGGTCGCCCGCTGAACGCCAACCTTCTTGCCCTTCATCGCTTCCGGGCTGAACGGGTCCATCGTCCCTTTCTTGGCAATGAACTTTGCCGGGGTCTGGTAGTATTTGTTGGAAAAGGCCACCTTCTGCTTGCGCTCCTCGGTGATCGACATCGAGGCAATGATGGCATCGTACTTTTTCGCCAGCAGCGCCGGGATAATCCCGTCCCAGTCCTGGGCAACCAGGGTCACTTCCGCGCCCATCGCCTCGCCCAGGGCCTTGGCGATATCGATATCAAAACCGGCCAGTTCACCCTCGGGGGTGACAAAACTGAATGGGGGGTAAGCCCCCTCAACGCCGATCCGGACCTTGTCCCACTCCTTGGCCGAAACAGTGGCAACCGCCAGCACGATGCTCAACAGGACGACGAGAAGAGTTGTTTTTTTCACGTTTTTCTCCTTAGATGTGATGTGTTGTTAAAAAATTGCCTTAACAAAAGCCTGAAACCGCTCCGTCTTCGGGTGGTCAAAAACAGCCGCCGGACTACCGTCCTCGATGATCCGCCCCTGATCAAGAAAAATCACCCGGGAGGAGACCTCGCGGGCAAAACCCATTTCATGGGTGACAACGATCATTGTCCTGCCTTCGGCCGCCAGGGTGTTCATTACCTGAAGAACTTCGCCAACCAACTCGGGGTCAAGAGCCGAGGTCGGCTCGTCAAAGAGCAGCGCCTCCGGCTCCATCGCCAGAGCCCTGGCAATGGCGGCCCGCTGCTGCTGTCCGCCGGAGAGATGGACCGGGTAGACCTCGGCCTTATCGGGAATACCGACCTTGGCGAGGTAGTGCCTGGCCCTCTCGACTGCCTCGGCGCGGCTGATTTTCAGAACATGGATCGGCGCCTCGATGATATTCTCGAGGATGGTCATGTGCGACCAGAGGTTGAACTGCTGGAAGACCATCGCCAGCTTGGCGCGAATCCGCTCCACCTGACGGCGGTCGACCGGGTGGTTGCGGCCGTGACGGTCCTGGCGCATGCGCACCTCTTCGCCGGAGACACAGAGTCTGCCGCTGTCGGGGATTTCCAGCAGGTTTATACAGCGCAAGAGCGTCGATTTCCCAGAACCGCTCGGGCCGAGCACCGAGATGACATCCCCGGTATAGGCGTCGAGGGTAACCCCTGAGAGAACCTGGAGGCTGCCAAAACTCTTATGGATCTCGGTAAGGGAGAGCGAAGCGGTACGGTCGGTCATAGAGCCATTCCTGGTCGATTGCGCAGCAAACATGCCAACAGGGCAGATCATACCAGGAAATACTCACCGGGCGGGGAAAAGTCAACGTAAAAGGCTGAATCTTAAGAGAGTTGCCGAAAGGCGGTGAATTCAAGCTCAGCCAAGCTCGTCGTCTCGCCTTTCCTGGAGGGGGCACAGCCCCCTCGGATCGCCGGCGCCAGGCCGGGTTAATCGTTGGTGATACACTCCGCCGGACATGAACCGATCGCCTCGTCGATACAGGCTTGATCCCCTCCTTCCGGGGTTATGACATAGGCCTTGCCCGAGTCGGCATCAAAGCCAAACACCTAGGGACAGAGTTCAACACAGCTTTCACAACCGATACATTCGTCCTCGTCGATTTTTACCATGACACTCACCATCCGCAGTTGAGTTCGCTCTATTCGTCGCCGGGCCCTTTTGTCCAGCGGCTTTACCCGAAGTCTTTCACCAGAGTTTCCCCGTGGGTCCTCGGGCTGGCCGGCTTTACCTCCGCCAGCGCCGCTCTGGAAAACCGCCAGGCTTTCAGAGTACCCGGGAAAATGATCTTATGCACAATATAACCCGTATAGCCCAACCCACAACGAAAATCATCTGCTGGTGACCACTGCCTGCTCCTGCTCCGGAGATCGTCAGCCTGCCTGGCCTTCCTTCCAGCTGCGGCGCTTCGGCCTTCTCGTCAGGCTGGAGAGGCCGGCAGACAGGCCATCCCTGGCCTGGCCGCCGGTTGTGGACATCCTGTCCACAACCCTTCGGGCCCTGTTCTCCAGCCTGACGGGCCTTTCGCGATGCAGCTGGAAGGAAGGCCAGGCAGGCTGGGCGTGGGCGACAAAAGAGCAGCAGCTACTCCGAGCGCAGAGCGGCTACCGGGCTGAGGCTGGCCGCCTGAAGGGCCGGGAGAATCCCGGCAACAATGCCGATGCCCATCGCCAGCAACTCGGCGAAGAGGACAAAATTCCAGGGGGTATGAACCGGGAGCAGCGGGACAAAGGCATGAATCAACCAGGCGATGGCGGTGCCAGCGGCAAGCCCGGCCGCGCCACCCAGGCCGGCAAGCACCGCCGCTTCACCGAGAAAGAGGATGAGAATATGATTCCGGGATGCGCCAAGGGCCCGGAGCAGACCGATTTCGGCGGTCCGCTCACGCACGGCGATGGTCATGATGGTAAAGATCCCGACACTGCCAACCAGCAGGGAGATCCCGCCGAGAGCCCCAACCGCTGCGGTGAGCATCGACAGTACCGAGCCAAGGACGTCAAGCATCTGCTGCTGGGTGGTGATGGTGAAGTCCTCCTGGCCATGGCGATTGACCAGCAGCCGACGGATTGCCGCAACCACCTCCTCCGCCTGATATTCGCCACGGTAAAGCAGATCGATCTCCATCAGCCCTTCCCGGTCAAAGAGATCAAGCGCCCGAACCGCCGGGATATAGACGGTATC
>JAZBOD010000012.1:0-3807 GCA_036350955.1 Desulforhopalus sp.
GGAGCATGACAAACTCAATCATCATGAAGAAGAGGTATGCCCCGTAAAGGGTGCCCATCCACCAGATGTTGGAGGTGAGATTAGCACCGATCACATTGCCTACCGGCATCCGCCAGGAATTACTGATTTCAAAGGCAATTACCAGAAAACCGGCGACAATCGTGGCAATCGACATGAACACCGCCCGCTTGGCGATCGGATTGAAATTCTTGAAACCGAAGACATGGCCCACCGAAGAGACGATACAGAGCCCCGTCGAGGTGACCACGAAAAAGACATAGGCGGCAATGAGGATGCCCCAGGGAACCTCTCGAGTCACCCCAAAGGGATGGTGGTGACCAGCCCAGAGGGAATGGATTCCGGCACCAACCCCGACCACGGTCAGCAAGGCGAGAATGCCAACGGTCAGACTATACTTACCTGATCCGGTCGCGACCAGGCCACCTTCCTGGGGGAGTATCCCCGCTAAGACATTGTTCATACGTTCACCTCACTGTTTTTAACATGAATCTATCCGTTTTCAGCCAATTGTCTCTACGCTCTCTTCCTGCGGTAGACGCCCAGGCGAGGTTTGACTTTCAGATCGTACAAGGTATGCAAGCCGGCAGCCCCAATCCACAGTACCAGAAAAAATAACCCTTCCATCTCTCCCCTCCCTGTCATCCAGCCACAATTATTTTTTTACTCCCTGTTATGCCACTTGCACCAAACCATGCAAATGTAATTTACCTTTAAAAGTTACAAATTCAATTGTCAACTTATTTGACCCAAAATAGGTTGGCAAAACTTTAAAGAAACTCTTTCAAAACGGCCTAAATTCTTCTTAATATATTGTTATTAAACGATAAAAAAATTTCTCAGAGAAAGACGAAAAAAATTTCTCTGTTGCCAACTTGGGCGCAAAATACGCCTTTATTGTCAGCTAATGATCATTTTGCGCCCATTACCTCGCCACAGCACAAGATAAAAAATCGCGGGGTTGGCCGGCAAAGGAAACGGTATGCCACTGCTGGTGAACGAGAATACCATCAACCACGACAGAGTTTCTGGCCCAAAAGCAGGCGTCTTGGCTTAAGGCCAGGGCATGTGAAACACTTTACGGAATATATGTAATTGATATTTCACGATTAAAATGTTGAACTCACCGGAGATCGCCAACAAAAGGGGGTTTTCGGCCGGGAAGGAAACAGGAAGGAGGAGGGCAAACCTTATTATGCCAGTTGTTCAACACCGGCAAGGAGTGTAGTGCGAGGGAAAGTTAGAGAAAGGACAGCAGGAGGCAGGAGAGTAGGGCTGCCGCCCCTGGAGTCTGACGAGAAACCGGAAACGGCTCTCGCCGGAAATCAACTCTTATCCGGAGAACGTACAGGAATTCGAGCAGCAGGGGCGGGCTATGCGGCAAGATCATCCGGCTGGAGAGCCGGAGGCGGCACACGATTGATCTTTTTCGGAACCAGGGTGTTGGAGAAGAAAGCCGAGCAGTGCTTTCGTCTTTCGTAGGGACATTCGATGATATTCCAGCAGGGGGTAAACTTGAGCAATTTCTTCACTGCATTGATACTCACCCCGTGTTCGTGGATCATTTTACGGAGACATTCAATCCATTGCAGGTCTCGCAGGGTATAGTAGCGCCAGGAACCTTTGCGATATGGACTGATCAGCCCGGCATCTTCATAATTTCTCAGAGTGCGTGGATGAACACCGAGCATTTCCGAGGCCTTGCCGATGGTGATGAGGGCTTTGTCTTCGTTCATGATTCTCCTCCTTGCAGCAGTTACCGGAGCGGGGCTGATCAGCCCCGCTCCTCGGGAATGCCTTGTTCTCGCCAGCAACTCAACTGATCAGTGGGTTTTCTCCTCAGTAAACGCCCGGTCCATATAGCGCTCACCGAGCACAAATCCCAGACCGACCACCCCGAGGCCGGCAACCACCAGCAGATATTCGGCAGCGCTCGGGGTGTAGGCGAGATACTGCGGCACCCCGACAAAGCCGAAATCACTGGGGACAATCTGTCCGGAAACCACCAGGTTATAGCGGGAGAAGAACTGTCCAACCAGGACCATCAGCGCCGCTGCGGACATCGCCTGGATCGAATTGAGGCGGCTGAAAACCAGGATCGCACAAGGGATGAGCAGACCTATACCGATCTCAAATACCCAGAAACTGGTGGCCAGAGGGCCTCTGATCATCGCATCAGCTGCCATGATCATCTCATCGTTACCTAAGTAGGCATTGACGAATTTCCAGGCGGTTGCCAGGGCGACCAGGAAGGTCATCAGGACCATGATTTTCCCGGCAGTCTGCAGACCAAGAAAAGTAGACCTGGACATCTCGCGCTTTTGCAGCAGGTGGCTGTAGTGAGTGAACAACACTACCGCTGCGGCACCAGAGAGGACAGCACAGGCAATGAAGAAAACCGGCAACTGCGAACCATACCAGAACGGCCGTGAATTCAGAGAAGCGAACACCGAACCGAGGTTGCTGTTGGCAAAAGCTTCAGCTACCGCTCCGACAACCCCAAGGATAATCGCCAGTTTGAACCGCCCGACAAGGATCAAATAGAGTTCGATAAGCATCACCCCAACCGCCATCCCATACAGCGTTCCCATCCACCAGATATTGGAGGTAACATTAGGATAGAGGACTACCCCAAGAGGCATCCGCCAGGGGTTCTCAATTTCCAGACCGATGACGGTAAAAGCGCCAAATAACATGATAATTGACAGCCAGACCATCCGGTTGGCCAGCGGCGCCATCTGATTGCCGCCAAATGCGTGACTGAACACCGCAAGAATACACAGGCCGGTAGAGATGATCGCAAAATAGGCGTAAACCCCGATCAACATTCCCCAGGGCATTTCCCGGGTATTGGCAAAAGCGTGGTGATGACTGACGATCTGTGCATACACCGCAGCACCGACTCCGACAACGATCATCGCCACACTCACCCAGAACAGCATGTTCCCCGGCATCCTTACCCCTTGTGGTGCCACTGCAACACTGACATTCCCTCTCATTGTGATCCCCCTTGTTGATAGCAACTTTCCCATGATAATTTTTTTGCCAAAGTTATTCGTTGGACTCAATCGACTCTGGCTCACGAAGGTCTTGATTTTCCGACGCCTGCTTGAAAAGAACCATCAGGACAACCGGAGCGCTAAATGGGCCAAGAAGCAGGAAAAGGAGCAGGCAGAGCATCGCCCAGAGGATCTCACTCACCTTTTCTCCCAGAACCGGCAGTCCAGCCCAGATCTCCTCAACTTGACCTTGAATTGCCTCTTTATGCAGTACCGTTGCCATGACGTCCTCCTTTGGTGGTTGTGCCGTCTCTCCTAAGTTACCTTTTAAAGAGCAAGAGGTGTGCCATTACCAGATTAGCCCTCCGGAAAGAGGGGTAAATATATATAAAATATTGATACTATAAGATTTATTTCAGATGAGGTGGCGTATTCAGGCGGAACAAAGAGCGGAATACCTTCCGGCAAAGGACGCAGAACACGTCTTTTGCCCTACCGATGGTGGGCGTATTTTGCGTCATCGGCGAAATGAAAATAACGTATTGTTATTGAACGATTTATTTTTAAAACCGGTCATTTCTTCGACAATCAATCGTGATAATCTTTAACGAAGAGAAAAGACGGTAAAAATAAAAATCAATAATAATAGACTGTTATTAGGAATACTGTCGATATGGCGCAAATTGCGCCTAAGTCTGAAGAAAAGATCTCGAGAGGAGGGAGAATGTGCCGCAGTGAGGGAGAAAACCAGCTAAGGACGGGGGAAGGCGCAGTAATTGCCCTATTTCCC
>JAZBOD010000013.1:0-4347 GCA_036350955.1 Desulforhopalus sp.
AACCCGGAGATCGCCCTGCTGCCCAACTGGGTCATCGCCCTGGTTGCAGCAGGCGGGATCGCCGCTGCCCTCTCAACCGCAGCCGGTCTGCTCCTGGCGATCTCTTCGGCGATCTCCCACGATCTGCTGAAAAAGATCTTTATTCCCAATATGACCGAGAAGAATGAACTCCTCGCCGGCAAGATCTCCATGGCCGGGGCGATTGTTGTCGCCGGTTACCTTGGTCTCAATCCACCGGGCTTTGCCGCGGGGACCGTGGCACTGGCCTTCGGTATCGCCGCCTGTTCGATCTTTCCCGCGCTGATGATGGGGATTTTCAATAAGAATATGTGCAAGTACGGGGCGATGTCCGGGATGCTGGTCGGCCTTTCCGTCACCCTGTTCTACGTCTTTGCCCACAAGGGGATTTTCTTTATCAAGGGGACCGAATACCTTGGCTTGATCGGCGGTGCCAACTCCTTTTTCGGTATCACCCCCGAGGCCTTTGGTGCGGTGGGGGCAGTGATCAATTTTGTCACCGCCTATCTGGTGAGCAAGGTAACCCCGCCACCGCCGGAGCATATCCAGCAGCTGGTTGAGGATGTGCGTACCCCGCGTGGCGCCAAGAACGTTGCTGGAGCGCACTGAGCATTGAGCACTGAGCCTATCCTGTTGCGCGGTGCAGCGTCTCTGCACCGCCGCAATAATCTGGCCACCAGCCAATTTGGCATGTGCCGTGTTCTGCTGCGCCAATTTTCTCTTGTGGAGCAGTGATGCAACTCGTCTTTGATCCCGCCGTCGCCATCAGCTGGCTGCTCTTTCTCGCCCTTTTTCCGATGGCCTTTATCTGGCTACGCCGGGCCTGGCGGATTTTCCTGGAAAAGGACTACAGCGAGGTGGCACTCAAAAAGGGGTTGCCGCCGGATCGACCGGAAAAATATGCCCGGGTGGCCGGATTGATTAATCTCTGTGCCGGGGGGATTGCGCTATGGATTGTGGCCGGGGTGCCGCTGTATATTGCCACCGGGATGCTGATCGGCCCTTTTCCCCGCTACGAGAGCTGGAGTGCCCTGGCCGGAACGACCATCTGGGGCAAGCTGCTGGCTGATTTTCTGCTCAGCCGTTATGCCCACCCTTTTCGCTCTGTGGGGAAAAAGTAACTGTCACCGCTCTATCTTAAAAGACCGGGTACCCCTGGATCTCTCACCGGTTACAGCACCTCCATGATCAGTCTGCCGACGCCCTGATGTTCCAACGAGAGCTGCTTGGCGAGCTGGTAGCTCAGATCGACATCGCGCCCCGCCACATAGGGGCCGCGGTCGGTTACCGTTGCCGTTACCTGCTGACCGGTTTCCGGGTTTTCCAGCCGTACTCGGGTGCCGAGGGGGATCTCCTTGTGGGCGATGGTCGGTGAAAACATATCAAAAGGCTGGCCATTGGCCATCGGCAGGCCGTGATGGTATTCGCCGTACCAGCTGGCAACCACCTTCTCCTGCTGCGGTCGCGGTGGCGGATCGGGAATCAGCAGATTCTGGCCGATTGGCAGCTGGCGCGGGTCGCTGATATTATTCAGCCGGAGAATCTCCTCCGGGTCGACGTGGTAGACCTTGACGCCCAGTTCCCAGACAGTTTCCCCGGCTTTCAGGGTATGGCTGCGGCCTGTGCTTGGTGCTGGCGGCGGGTCACTTTTCTCTGCCACTGCCGTGTCGGCATTGGCACTTTTTCCGCTCGCCTGCAGAACTGCGGCAAAGTCCTGTTTCGGCGATACCGAGAGTTTTGCCCCTTCACGGAGAAACCAGTTACCGTTGACTTTTGACCTCCCCACCGCCTGGGGGTGCTGATCTTTTATGGTTTGCCAGTCACTACCGAGCAAGGAAGTGACTCGGGAAATGGTATCGCCTCGTTGTACGGTGTATTCCATAAGTTGTGCCTGTGGTTGTGTTGTCTGCTGATGAAAAACCGTGACGCTGGTCGGTGCTCCTTTCTTATCGGTAACCGAGACGGGAGAATTTACGCAAGAAATTCATATTTCGTTCTTTGAAACTGGATTGTCTCAAGGCCGGAGGTTCATCTTGAGACAAAAAAGCCCCGTCCGGTGATAGCGCTTCGGACCGGGCTTTTTACCTAAGGGCTGATCCCGATAAACGGACAGGGGACCGGGTCACTCAACAAAACTGAGCAACAGCCACATATAGGCAGCAAGCAGGGCAGCGACCCACATGACCATATTGCCTGTGGGGCGGAGCCGAGACACCTTTCCTCCGGGGTAATGGAGTTGAACCAGGTAATCAAAAAAGGTGTTTATTTTCCTGAGTAGTGCACCACGAAACGCAGCATCCGTGCGCCAGAGCCAGGAAAATCCTGCTCGAAGAAACTGTGGCACCATCTTTCGGTAGATCCATTCAGCATCGAGATTGACTGAATGCAATTCGGGAGGGTAAAGGCCGCGCAGATTCAACCAGACAAAGGCCAGAGCGGAAAAAAACAGCAATTGGGTCTGGGCAAGAACGTGGGTTGCGTCGTAGGGGTTGTAGCCGGTATCGAAGGGGAGCAGGCTGTAGAGCCATGCCGGGTAGATACCGATCACCAGACAAAGACCGGCAGCTATAGCCATGGCAATCAGCATGTTGCGCGGCGGTTCAGTTGTGCGGATTCCGGAATCGTGGGCAAAGAAGGCGAAGTAAGGGATTTTGATTCCGGCATGGTGGAAAACACCGGCAGAGGCAAAAAGCAGCATCAGCCAGACGTAGTTGTACCCTTCTTCGAGAGCTGCCGACATGACCATGGATTTACTGACAAAGCCGCTAAACAGCGGGAAAGCGGAGATCGAGGCTGCACCGATGATACATAAGGTGGCTGTTTTGGGCATACTTTTATAGAGGCCGCCAAGATCGGAACCGTTCATCCGGCCGGTCATATGCAGGACTGCCCCCATCGACATGAAAAGCAAACCCTTAAAAATGATATCGTTAAAAGCATGGGAGACCGCGCCGTTGATCGCCAGGGCAGTACCAATGCCGATGCCACAGACCATGAACCCAATCTGGTTGATCATGCTGTAAGCAAGTACGCGGCGAAGGTCATTTTCGATCACCGCAAAGAAGATGGGAAAGCAGGTCATCGTCGCACCAATAAAGACCAGGAGTTCGGTGCCAGGGTACGCTCGAGCCAAGGCATATACTGCAACCTTGGTGGTAAAGGCGCTGAGGAATACCGCTCCGGTAGGGGTGGCCTCAGGGTAGGCATCGGTTGCCCAGTTGTGGAGTAACGGGAAACAGGCTTTAACTCCGAATGCGAGAAAAATCAGCCAACCGTTGATGCCCTCAAGGCCAATGTATTCGAAAGCAATCGATCCGCTCTTATTGACATGGAAAAGCAGTCCAGCGAGGAGGACAACTCCGGAGAGAACCTGTATAATCAGATAACGGATCCCAGCCTGGTAGGCTCTTTCCGTTCGTCTGGCCCAGACCAAAAATACCGAGGTGAGAGCGAGCAGTTCCCAGAAAACAAACAAGGTAAGCAGATCGCCTGCGAATACCGCACCCAGTGCACTCCCGGCATAAAGCATTGCCGCAACCTGCTGCATGGTGTCACGAACGTGCAGGGAGTAGATCACGCCAATAAGGGCGGCAATATGAAACACATAGCCAAACATCAGGCTGAGTTTGTCCACCTGGTAGGGAATGAGTTCATACTCAAGAAAGTGCAGGCTCAGTCGAACCCCTTCGGGGACCAGCCAGAGGTGAAGCCCGCTGGCGGCGATTGTTGCCAGCATCACCCCGCCCCGCAGAGGCCCTTTGGTGACCAGGGCGAGAAGAGCGCCGATAAAGAAAGGGAGAAAAGCCGGGATCTCAGTGGCCCACATGATTGCCTCCTTGCTGGTCTTCGACCTCCTGCAGTTCATCCCGATCGTAGTACTCTTCGTCGCGCATCAAAAAGGTCCGCATCCACTTGGCGACCAACACCAGAACGACACATCCGACAAAACCATATACCGCATAAAAACCGAGGAGCCCTTCCCAAGGGTGGACTTTGTGGCGGTGGATAATAAAATCGAGAATAAAAAGAACGGCACAACAGCCATAGAGTGCATAGAGCACCAGCTGGATGTTTCCGGGCTTGTCAAAAAAATGCAGTTTGTCCTTTGCCATAACAGTTTCCGGTGCCTAAAGAATTGAAGCAGCTAAATTATAGAGCGGCTGGGTATAGAAAAACAGAATGATACAGCCGATTGCGGTAACCGAAAGGGCCAGCAGGGAGGGCAGAGGGGCCTCTTTGATCTGCAGGGGGCTCTGTGGCGGTGCGCCGGAGAAAAAGGCTCTCAAGGGGATTGGCAGCAGATAGGCGATATTCAGCAGGGAGCTGAGC
>JAZBOD010000014.1:0-3028 GCA_036350955.1 Desulforhopalus sp.
GCGACCAGCAGCAGTTCGACCCGGTTGCAGGTCGAGAGCAGATAGTATTCGCGGATCCCGGCCAGGGCCTTGAGCGCAGCCAGCGGCTCGGCATACCCCTCTGAAAGGGCAATCTTTTCCCGCACCGCCACCGGAGTGGTCTTGTGATTGACCCTGAGCAGGACGAGCTGTTCACCTGGCATAGGTATGCAGCCCTCCCAGGAGAAAATTGACACCCCAGAGGGTAAAGACCACCGAGGCAAAACCGACTATCGCCATCACCGCCGCCCGTTTCCCCCGCCAGCCGACGGTGAAGCGCTGATGGATCTGCACCAGATAGAGCAGCCAGGTGATCAGCGACCAGGTCTCCTTCGGGTCCCACTGCCAGTAGGCGCCCCAGGCCTGGCTGGCCCAGATCGAGCCGGTGACTATCCCCAGGGTCAGGAAGATGAAACCGGTGGTCACGCAGTGGCTGTTGAGTTGATCAAGGGCGTCAAGGGAAGGCAGCCGGGCAAAAAAGTAGCCGAGCCGGCGGCTCTTCAGCTCGCGCTCGAGGAGCAGGTACATCAGACCACCGCAGAAGGCCAGGGCGAGAAAACCGTAGGCGATGATCGATACCCCGGCATGGATCGGCAGCCAGAAACTCTGCAGCGCGGGGGTGAGCGGGACGATGTCCCGCGGCGAAAACGAGGAGATCAGCAGCAGGGCAAAGATCAGGGTCGCGACAAAGGTCCCGAAATTTTTGACGGTATAGCGCCAGCGGAAGGAGAGATAGGCCCAAGTGGTCGACCAGGCGAAGAAGACCACTGCCTCGTGCTGGGAGGTAATCGGGGTGTTGCCCGCCTCGAGGTAGCGGGCGATGATGTAGAGGGTCTGGGCAACTCCTGAGGCGAGGAGGAAGATCCGGCCAACATGGCGGATCCGGTTATTCTGTCGCACAAAGAACACCAGGTAGGTGGCCATGGCGAGAAAACTGAGCCCGAGGAGCGTCAAGTACAACAGGTTGGTGATCGTGTGCATTGTCCCCCGCTGTTCAACGGCAGATAAGGG
Organism: Desulforhopalus sp.; assembly: GCA_036350955.1. Classification (GTDB taxonomy): domain Bacteria; phylum Desulfobacterota; class Desulfobulbia; order Desulfobulbales; family Desulfocapsaceae; genus Desulforhopalus_A. Next base: position 1,030 of record JAZBOD010000014.1, read on the forward strand.
CTGGCGGCGGCACCCCCACAAGCGCCCTGCCCTTTAGCCGTCGCACTGCTCGATAAAACGTTTCATCAGGGCCACCGCATCGATCGACGGTGGCAGCTTCTCAAGGAGCAGGACCTGCAGATCGAACCACTGCGCGGCCAGCACCAGTTCAATCAGCCCCCCGGCAAACAGTGCCTCAAAGAGCCGGCCATGGCCCTCGGCTGACTCCTGGCTGCCCTGAAGTTCGCTGCGGATCAGCCCGAGCAGTTCAACCGCCTGGGCATATTCGCCGACGATCTCACCCTCCAGCCGCCGACGAATCACCTTCGCCAGGGCCGGCGATCCGCCCCCGGTGGAGACCGTCACCAGCATCCTCCCCCGACGAAAATGGGCCGGGACATGAAAATCGCTGCCCTGGGGGTCGTCAGCGCTGTTGAGCAACACCCCGTAGCGGCCGGCTTCGGCGGCAATCTTCTTCTGGGCCTGGCGATTATCGGTGGCGGCAAAGGCGAGAAACGCTCCGAACAGGTCGCCTTCGACATATTCCCTCGCCAGCCACTCAACCGCCCCACTGCGGGCAATCCTGGCCAGTTCTGGAATCAACTCCGGGCTGACCAGCCTGACCCGTGCGTCGCCGGCGAGGAGACTCAGGGTCTTGCGCAGGGCGACCGGACCACCGCCGATCACCAGACAAAGCCTGTCATTCAGCTGCAGGTTAACTGGGTAGAGGGACATGGTTGGCAACCACTCAAACGGGAATTAGGGTAATCACTTTTGCCGGTGCCGTAAACGATTGATGATAATGGTCACTTTTTTCCCGCCCCGGGTGAGTTCCTGCTTTTTCAGGGCGATGTCGAAATCGACCTGGGCCAGCTGAAGAAATTTGCCAAGACTCTGCCTTTTCGCATCGTGGGCAAGAAAGATCTCTCCGTCTGGTTTGAGCATGGTCCGAAAGATGGTGAGCAACGGCTCGAAAAATTCGTCGCGAAAGAGAATTTCCGCCCCGGCAAGCAGGTCAAAGGGGGCAAGCGGCAGCGGATTGAGCCAGTCGAGATTGACAAACTGCACCCCCTGCAGACCGGAAGCGGCGGCACTGACCCTCTGGAAATCAAGGATGATCTCTTCGTAATCGCTGATGGTCACCGAAAAACCGGCAGCGGCGGCGGCCAGGCCAGGAGCGCCAAGGCCGGCGCCCAGTTCAAGCAGGCGGCGACCACCGGGATTGGCCTGGCCAGCCAGAACATAGGCAAGCACCATCGCCGCATCCCACAGGCGGATCCAGAACGGAAAACTGCTCACATCGGCGAAAGGGTCCCGCCCACCGAGAAACTCCTCGAGGTTGGCGACCTTGAGCAAGCTGATCTCCTTTTCACCGACCTTCAGCCGGTCAAAGGTTAACGAGTATTGCCGGCGAATGCGCTGATAAATCTGCTGCTCTGCTTCGGGCAGGGTCCGGATATCCATGGCGGTCTATCAGGTGGTGAAGGTTGGTGGGGCTGCCACCTCAGGCGGCAATGGCGAAATGGTGAAACAGGCCGACGGCGGCAAGCAGAAGACAATAATAGCCAAACCATTCCAGCTGGTTACGGCGAATAATAAACAGCAGAAACCTGATCGCCAGGTACCCGGACAGCGCTGCGGCAACAGTTCCCGCGCCGATGTTCAGCAACGCCTCCTCCCCGGGCGGATGGGCGAGCACATCGCCGAGATGGAGGACGGCAGCGCCGAGGATCGCCGGAATCGACATGATAAAGGAGAAGCGGGCAACCTTCTCCCGGTCAATCCCCAGGGCCATCCCGGCAAAGATGGTCGCCCCCGAGCGGGAGATCCCCGGCATGATGGCAACCGCCTGGGCAGTACCGACCAGCAGGCTCCGCCACCAGTTAAGCGGCTTATCACCCTGGGGAAGATACCGGGCGGTGGCCATCATCAGTCCGGTGACCACCAGCATGCTGTAGGCGATGAGGGTGCTGGTGAAAAACCCCTCGATGTCCTCTTTAAAGAACAGGCCGACCACCAC
>JAZBOD010000015.1:0-4969 GCA_036350955.1 Desulforhopalus sp.
CGTTGGCCTGCGAGGCCTGAAAGCCCCCGTCCGGGTCAAAGAAAAAGGTGGTCAACTGCAGCACACCATTGCCGAGATCTCGATGCGGGCGAGTCTCTCCGAAGGGTCCAGGGACAACTGCGTCGACACCCTGATTGCCGTGCTTGAAAAACACATTAACGAGTTGTCGGTCACCAGTTTCAGCAGAATCCTTAGCCGCCTGCAGGATGCTCTCCAGGCCAAAAGCGTCCGGTTGGAGATGACCTTTCCCTATTTTATTGACAAAAGGGCTCCGGTGAGCGGCACCCACAGCCTGATGGAGTACAGCTGCACTTTTTCCGGGGGCATCGGCGATGACGACAGCTTCATCCTCTCGGTGGTGGTGCCGGTTACCACCCTCTGCCCCTGCTCGAAAGAGATCAGTGCCGGTGGTGCCCACAATCAGCGGGCCGAGGTTACCCTCAACGTCACCTTCAACAACTTCATCTGGGTGGAAGATCTGATCAGCCTGGTCGAGGGCTCCGCCTCCTGTGAACTCTACGCCCTGCTCAAACGTCCGGACGAGAAGTACGTCACCGAAAAAGCCTTCAACAATCCGATGTTCGTCGAGGATGTGGTGCGCAAGGTGGCGGTCCGGGCCATGGCCGACCCGAATATCACCTGGTTTTCCGCCGGGGTGGAGAGCTTTGAGTCAATCCACAAGCACAGCGCCTACGCCTACGTCGACAGCCTGGAGATCGGCTGAGTCGGCTCGCCCCGGGGCCTGGTGGGTGTACCACTCGACCTGGGGGCTCACCGCCTCAATCAGCGCGCAACGGACACCGGCAGAGGATCCTCGTTCCGGCGCTACAGTTTCTGCCGATACCCCGTTAGGGCCCGGGCAAGACGCTTGGCCCCCTCCTCCATCACCTGGGCATCGACGGTGGTAAAACTGAGGCGAAAGGCCGCCGTCCCCGTTTTGCCCGTATAAAACGGATCCCCGGGGACAAAGACCACCTTCTCGCTAACCGCTTCGGCAAAAAGGGCCATGCTGTCCATCCCCGCCGGCAGGATTCCCCAGAGAAACATCCCCCCTTGCGGCCGGGTAAAGCGGATCTCCTCGGGCAGGTTTCGGGCCAGCGCCTCTTGCAGTGCCCGGCATTGCCGGCCGTAGGCCTCAGTGATCCCGGCGATATGCCGGTCAAGGTCTTCGTTGAGCAAAAATCTGCCGATAATCGCCTGGGCAAAACTGGAGGTGTGCAGATCGGCCGCCTGTTTGGCGATGAGCAGCTTTTCATGAATCCACTCCGGTGCGACAATCCAGCCAAGCCGCAGGCCCGGTGCAACAATCTTTGAAAAACTGCCGAGCAGCACCGTCTGTTCGGGAAGAGAGGAGGCAAAAGAGCGGGCCGGTTGCCCGGAAAAGCGCAGCTCGCCGTAGGGGTCGTCTTCCACCACGATAAAGCGGTGACCGGCGGCGACAGCTGCCACCGCTTGCCGGTTGGCGTCACTGTAGGTCAGCCCGGAGGGGTTTTGAAAGTTGGGAACGGAGTAAAGCATCTTTACCTGCCCCTCGGCGCAGACTGCCTGCAGGCTGGGAATATCCAGGCCATCGGCCTCAAGAGGCACCGGGACAAATCTCGGCTGGTAGAGGGAGAGTGACTGGATCGCTCCAAGATAGCCAGGTTCCTCGATCAGCACCCGGTCGCCTGGGTTGAGCAGGACCTTGGCGAGCAGGTCGATGCCCTGCTGCGAGCCGTTGGTGATGATGATCCGGTCCGGGGCGACGGTCAGCCCCTTTTTGGCAAGATAGCGGTCGGCAATCAATTGGCGCAGACCGATATCCCCTTCCGAACTGCTGTACTGCAGCGCGGCGACGCCCTTTTCGGCAAAGACCTGGTCGGCTGCCTGGCGAAGCGCAGCAATCGGAAAGAAGGCCGGATTGGGCAGCCCCCCGGCAAAGGAGATCACCGCCGGATCGAGGGAAACCTTGAGAATTTCCCGAATAAAAGAGCGGGGCACAGCCTGGATCCGCTCGGCAAAGATATCGTCCATCATCTCCCCCTCAACTTTCCCATGGTCTGATGGCGCAGGCGAAATTCACCGGACGCCTTTTCCCCGTCAAGCATTCCCCGGAGCATCCGCAGTTCCTGCTCCGCCTCCCGCAGGCTGGCGGCGAGTGCGACGTGCTCTTCACCCGAGGCCGCGGCCAGTTCCCGGCGGAATTGATCCACCCGCTGCTGGGCCCGGTACAGATCCCGGGCCAGGGCGCGTATCGACATAGCTTTCTCCTTATACGTGCAGCTCACAACTGACAATAAAAATCTTTTCGGTGCCCATCCTCATCCTGCAACGAGGTTGGCAGACTGTCTGGGCTTGGCGGAAGCTGCATCGCGAAAGGCCCGGCAGGATGGAGAACAGGGCCCGTAGGGTTGCGGACAGGATGTCCGCAACCGGCGGCCAGGCCAGGGATGGCCTGTCTGCCGGCCTCTCCAGCCTGACGAGAAGGCCGAAGCGCCGCAGCTGGAGGTAAGGCCAGGCAGTCTGGGCAAGATACTTTTAGCAGACACGTGTTCAAAATATAATGAATTTACTTTTGGTTCACTACACCAGCATGGTACTGCCGGCGCTATTTTTCCGGATGATCTGCGGCCCGTCGTGCGCTGAATTGGGCTTTTTCGAGCGCCGCCTTGAGAATGCGAAAGGTCTCCCGGTAATAGTTGTGTATTCTCGTCCTGGTGTACTGGTGGACACTGCCGCGCAATTCATTGGGATCAACCGGATAGCGTTCCAGCACCGCGGCCAGTTCCGGGCCCTGCCAGTTCGGCTCCCATGCGTTTCCAGCCTGCTGGCAGGCCTGCTGTTCACCGATCGCCTCGTTGATTATCGCATCGCGGAGACGTTCCGCCTCCCGGTGCAAGGCATTTTCTTTTTGTTTGGAACCCTTCCGGGTAGAGAGAAAATCAAGGATCGCCGGGAGGTCGTCAAGACGCAGCAGTTTGGCGAGATATTTGACCTGCCGTTTTCTCGCTCCACCCTGCAGGACCCGGCAGGCATTGACTGCCGTTTTCAGTTCTTCACCGGCGGGGAGAATCTTCAGATCCCGGTCAGTGAGCAGAGCCAGTTCGGCGGCAACCTCCTCCTGCTCCTTGAATCTTCTCTTTAATGCCGATCGGCTGATTATTTCTGTCATCACTTGTATCCTAACGGCGCAGTCGCAGCAGGGAGGGTTGATAATCAGTCGGTGCCGTAAAGCCGAGCAGGGTGCAGAGGGTTGCCGCAACATTGGCAAGACCCGGGTTGTTCACTCCGCTCAGGACAAATTCGTTGCTGCCGCTGTAATCCTTGACGATAAAGGGCACGGGGTTCAAGGTATGGGCGACCATCGGCAGGATCCGGCCGTTTTTTTCGGTCCACATGCAGTCGGCGTTGCCGTGGTCGGCGGTGATCACCGCCACCCCACCGGCCCGCTCGACCGCCCGGAGCAACCGACCCAGGCAGAGGTCAACGGTTTCGACGGCGATGCGGATCGCCGGGACCACCCCGGTGTGGCCAACCATATCACCATTGGCATAATTGAGCCGGATGAATTTTCTTGTGCCGCCGGCAATGGTCTCTACCACCCGATCGGTAATTTCCGCCGCCTTCATCCAGGGGCGCAGATCAAAGGCCAGGCGGTCAGAGGGAATTTCTTCATACAGTTCAAGCTGCTCATCGATATAGCCGGAGCGGTTGCCGTTCCAGAAATAGGTGACATGGCCGAATTTCTGGGTCTCGGCAATGGCGTAGGAACTCAGCCCGGCGGCACAGAGATACTGGCCGAGGGTCCCGGCGATGGCCGGAGGTTCAACCAGGAAATTTTTCGGGATCAGCGCATCGCCGTCGTACTGCATCAGCCCGGCATAGAAGATTTTCGGCCACCGGCGGCGGTCAAACTCAGTAAAGTCAGGCTCTTCAAAGGCGCGGGAGATCTGGATTGCCCGATCACCACGAAAGTTAAAGAAAACAACCGCATCACCGTCAACGATCTTTCCCACCGGACCAGCGGGGTCGACGACGACAAAGGCTGGCATGTACTGGTCGGTCATCTCCGGATCTTCCTGGTAAAACGCCTCTACCGCCGCCCCAGCCGACGAAAAGGCCCGGCCCTGCCCAAGGACATGGGCCTGCCAGCCGGCTTCAACTACCGCCCAGTTGGCATTGTACCGGTCCATGGTGGTAACCATCCGGCCACCGCCAGAGGCGATCCGGTAATCGTGACCGGCACTGTTCAGGGCGGTCAGCTTTTCTTCGAGGCGGGCCAGATAGTGCAAGGCACTGCGCTGTTCGACATCCCGGCCATCAAGCAGGGTGTGCACCCGCACCCGGGAGATGCCGGAAACCGCGCAGTGCTCGAGCAGGGCAAAGAGCTGATCAATATGGCTGTGGACATTACCGTCGGAGAGCAGGCCGAGAAAGTGAACGGTTCCCCCTTCCCGGGCCCGACGTACCACCTGGCACCAGGCCTCACCGGCAAAAACCGCCCCGGAGGCAATCGCCTCGTTGACCAGCCTTGCCCCCTGGGCAAAGACCCGGCCGGCGCCCAGGGCGTTGTGGCCCACCTCGGAATTGCCCATATCGCCGTCATCAGGCAGGCCTACAGCCCGACCGTGGGCCTGCAGCTGCAGGTGGAGGGGCTCTTCGGCGAGCCGGTCAAGCACCGGGGTATAGCCACTGAAAACCCCATCGCGGGCATCAGCCGAACCGATACCCATGCCGTCCATGATCACCGTCACCACCGGCCCGGTGAAGGGGCGGTAGCCGGATAATGGTCTGAGCAAATATTCTGTCATTATTTGTCCTTTCTGGTAAGTAAAGGAATCGAACGAGCACTTTTTTTTGGTCTCAAAGTGGAGCAAACCTGGTATACTCCACTCGTCGCACACTGCGAAAACGAACTTTACCGTATCCCTGCAGGTTGAAAGCTCTCCCCTGCCAGACAGAGCAAGTCCTTTGGTCACGAGGCCGGCGC
>JAZBOD010000016.1:0-6152 GCA_036350955.1 Desulforhopalus sp.
CAGTAGCCGTAAAAGGGGTAGGCAAAGACGTTGTCCTGGTCGATCGCCCGGGGCAGGATGTGCATACCGAAATCAAGTTCGGCGCGGTCACGGTTCAGGGTATCGATCAGGTAAGCGTAATCAAAGATATAGATGCCCATCGAGGCAAGGTTGGTCCGTGGCTGCTGCGGCTTCTCTTCCCAGTCGATGATCCGGTCGTTCTTGTCGACGATCCCGGCGCCAAACTGGTGGATCTGGCTTTTCGGGACAACCATCATGCCAACGGTGACATCGGCTTTCTTCGAGCGATGGTAGGCGATCATCGCGTCAAAATCCATGTGGTAGATATGGTCGCCGGAAAGGATCACCACCTCCTCCGCCGGATTGGCGCGGAGAAAATCGATATTCCGCCGGACCGCATCAGCGGTGCCCTGGTACCAGTCGGACTCTTTTTCCCCAGTCCGCGGCGGGAGGATCTTCACTCCGCGGCTCCTGCCGGTAAAATCCCAGGCCTCGCCACCGCCGAGGTGGCTCATCAACGAAAGAGGCTTGTACTGGGTCAACACCCCGACCTTTTTCAGCCCGGAGTTCATCACATTGCTGAGGCTGAAGTCGATGATCCGGTAGATCCCGGCAAAGGGCACGGCGGGTTTGGCCCGCTGTTCGACCAAAATATTCAGCCGGCTGCCAACTCCGCCGGCGAGGATCAGCACCAGTGCTTCCTTGGCCCGTTTCATCGCAGCACCTCCCCGGCAGCTACCGCATCGGGCCAGCTTTCAGCCTTGAGCTGTGGATAGACCGTTACCCCTTCACCGATAACCGTTTTCGCCGGGACAGTGTTGTTCCAGCCGATGACCGTCACCTGAGTCTGGGGGGTGAACGCCTTCGGACCGATCGTCACCCTTTCGCCAAAGGCATTGTTGACATCGGAGACCACCTTCTGCAGATGGCAGTTCTCTCCGACGATATTGGTAAAGAAGAGAATCGAATTCTCGACCAGTGCCCCTTTTTTGACGTGGACCCCGGGGAAAAGGATCGAATTGCGCACCGTTCCCTCGATCCGGCAGCCATTATAGACCAGACTGTTGTGGACCACCGCCTCCTCGTCCATCAGAGCCGGCTGGTTGTCGCGAATGTTGCGGTGTTCGAGGTTGGTGCGGAACAGCCATTTTTCCAGGTCAATCGGTGGATTGAGCCCGAGCATGTCCATATTCGACCGCCAGTATTCATCAATGGTCCGGGTATAACCCCAGTAGCCGTGGAATTTAAACCCGTACACCCGAAAATTCTCAGCAAGCAGCCAGGGAATGATGTCCCGGCCGAAATGGTAGGAGTTGCCCTGCTGATTATGGGCCAGGGCCCGATAAAGCACCTCGGCTTTGAAACAGAGTACCGTCATTGAAGCCCACTCTGCCTGGGGATTTTCCGGTTTTTCCCAATAAGCAGAAACTTTGCCGCCACGCAGGCCGTCCTCATCATCGAGACGGGCGATGCCGAAGCGGTGGGCCTCATCGGTCGGTACCCGGGTAAAGGCCACGGTCAAATCGGCATCCTTGGCAATGTGGTAGTCGATCAGCTCCTGATAATCCATCTTGTAAATATGGTCCCCGGAGAGGATCAGGATCTCCTCGGGGGAGTGGTACTGGACATAATCGAGGTTCTTGTAGACCGCATCGGCCGGTCCACGGTACCAGTCGGTCTCTTCGGAGCCAAGAAACGGCGGGAGAACCGAGACATGGCGATATCTGCCAGTCATGTCCCAGGCGGCGCCGGTGCCAATATGGTTGATCAGGGAGTAACTGCGGTACTGGCTGAGCAGGGCAACCTGCTCAATCCCGGAGTTCATCAGGTTGCTAAGGGAAAAATCGATAACCCGACCGACACCACCAAAAGGGACGGCTGACTTGGGACGATAATAGGTGAGAACGTTGAGTTCGTCCACCCGGCCACCAGCCAGAATCATTGCCAGCGTCGTTGGTTTGAGCATTGGGCCTCCCCGGGGAAGTAGGGATCAAAAAGAGGAGGAAGCCACAAACGACCCAACCGGCCCCCGCCTGGCATCCTTGCTTCTCCATGGTAAAAGAAATCACCATCCTCCGCAAGCCTAACGGGCCATCCTGGTGGTCATTATAATTTTTTTCGAGATACGTACCTCATGGGGTCAGATATGCCGCATGATAAACTGCTTGAGGGTATCCGAATTGAAATCCTTCTCACCAAGTTTGAGGTTTTTCAAGGGTACTTCCGCCCGGGCTGCCCCTTTATGACCGCCGGCGGAGCCAACCGAGCCGAAAATCTTTTCGGCCAGTTTCCCGGCACTTTTGCGGTATCCGTCACAACGAAAGATCACCACCAGCTTTTCGCCATGAATCCCGGAGACGAAAACCCAATCTATATCACCGACGTGATTGAGAAAATCTGCTACGATAACCAGAACATCGGGGCTTCTCACCCGGCCAAGGTGGGTATAGTAGCGGCCCTTGGAAAATTTTAATTCGGCCAGGGCTATACTGAAATATTTCAGTTCCGAGCGACGCAGGTCGGTGAGTTCAAACTTACGGACCAGATCACGATTGGCGATATTGAACAGGTAGCGGAAGGAGATTCCGTCGGCCAGGACCGATTTCTGTTCAAAATCCTGGGTATCGACCTTGATCCCGTAAAACAGTGCGGTGGCCAGGGCAACTGAGGGCTTCATTCCTGCTGCCCGGAGATATTCGACAAACATCGAAGAGGTCGCCCCATATTCCGGGCGGATATCGACAAACTGGGCATCGATTTCGCCGCCGAGCGGGTGGTGGTCAATGACCGCATCGATCTTAATCTTCTCGAAACAGGGGAGATGGGCAGGCTGGGAGTCGACCATCACCCGTTTGGCAAAACTCTCCGGCTTGACATCCTTGAGCCGTTTGATGGGAATTTTCAACCGCTCAACCATCGCCATATTGTTCAGCCGTCTGATTTCATTCGGATGGGCGATGGTCACACTTTTCACCCGGTAGCGCAACAACCGCTTCACCGCCATCGCCGAGGCCAGGGCGTCAGGATCGGCATTGATGATCACCAGCACCTCGTCTTCCTTGCTGAACACCTCCCAGAAGGCCTGCAGACGATCCCTGGCGGAGATCTTCACCGGCATTTTGGCGATTGCTGCGGGAGAATTTTTCTTTCGTTTGTATGCCATAAGAGTACACCCGCTGCGGTATTTGTCCGACCCCAGCGCCGAACCTCCGGTCGAATGAAAACCCATTGAAACCGATGCAGGTGCAGCTGCCGTTGAGGCGATTAAATCGGAACAACAGGCACCTGCGCAAAGGCTCCCTCCAGTGTTGCGTGCCACAAGAGGCGATTGTAACACAGTGATCAAGGCGAATGCAAGGCCAGCGAAAAGCGATCGGGAGCCAAGCCCCCTTGACGCCACCGGGTGTTAATGGTACCTAGAGCTGAACCTATTGTCGGCTGTCCCGGCCTATTATTCCCCTTTGCCTCTGCCCCACCCTCAGGTAGTCACCGTGACCCTGCTCAACCGTTATCTTGTCGGCCAGTTCGTCCGCCATTTTTTCACCGTCAACGCCGGTTTCGTTGCCATCTACCTGCTGGTTGACTTTTTTGAAAAAATCGACCATTTCACCAATGCGGGCAAACCCCTTGGCATGGCGTTGCAGTACTTCTTCTTGACCATCCCGTCGATCGTCGATCAACTCGGTCCGGTATTTATCCTCCTCGCCGGGGTGCTCACCCTCGGCATGCTCAACCACAGCAACGAACTTACCGCCTTAAAAGCCGGAGGCATTCCCCTGAGGCTGATCGTCCGGCCCCTGCTGGCGGCGGCGCTGGCCTTTACCCTGCTTTTCCTGCTCGCCGCCGAACTGCTTCTGCCGCACACTGTGGCGAAAACCAACAACATCTGGTTCGAGCAACTCAAAGGCAAGGTGCCGTTGGGGATTCTTCGCAACAACCGCTATTACTATCGCGGCAGCGAGGGCTTTTATTCGTTTACCTGGCCAGACCCGAAAAAACATCTGTTTCGGGACTTTTCCTATTCCCGCTGGGATGAACGGTATAATATCAAAACCCTGACGACCGCCCACACCGCCTTTTACAGCGAAGAACGCGACATCTGGCGGCTGACCAACGGCCAGATTCAGGAACAAAAGGAAGGGTGCGGCTACCAGATCGCCAATTTCCGGCAGCAGGACATCGCCTTCCCGGAAAAGCCGGAGGACTTCCTCGTCCCGGTCAACCAGGCCGCCGAACTCTCCTTGAGCGAACTCTTTGCCGAGATGGAGAGCACCAATATCGAGCACCAGAGGCGTGAGGCGCTGACCGCCCTTCTTGGCCGCTTCTCCTACCTTCTCCTCGGCCTGCCTCTGTTGTTACTGGGGATGCCGATTCTGCTCTACTCCTACCGCAAATGGGGGCGCGACCTGTCGGTGGCCATCCCGGCCAGCTGCGGCCTGGCCTTTTTTGCCTGGGGACTGTGGGGAGCCTTGCAGTCACTGGCCATTGCCGGGTATATCCACCCTCTCGCCGCTGCCGTGAGCATTCATCTGGTCTTTGCCGCGGCTGGATATTTTCTGCTTGTCCAAAACGACCGCTAACCGGTTACCCGCTCTTTTCTCGGTATACCGAGCCATGTACAAAAGACTCTGCCGGTGAACCATGGCATGAAACACCAGGAGGCTGTCCAGTTAACTGGACAGCCTCCTGGCTGATGGATCAAGGTTGGTGCAGAATACCGGGGAAAAGCGCCGGTTACCGCCCCTCGATGCCGAGCAGTTCGACGTCGAATATCAATACCGAGTTGGGTTCGATCACCGGTGCGGCGCCGTTTTCACCATAGGCAAGACCTGAGGGGATCACCAGATTGAGTTTGCTGCCGATGGTCATCAACTGCAGAGCCTCACTCCACCCGGGAATAACCTGATCGACCTGAAACTGGGCGGGTTCACCGTGTTTTTCGGTACTGTCGAACTCGGTTCCGTTGATCAAGGTCCCGACATAGGCTACGGTCACCGTATCGGTTGCCTTGGCCGGTTCACCACTGCCTTCCTGTAAAACCAGGTACTGCAGGCCGCTCTCGGTGACAACGACCCCCTCTTTCTGCCGGTTTTCGGCGAGGAAGGCCTCTCCTGCCGCCATATTGGCCGCTTTCATCTCTTCCAGCTGGGCCATCTGCCGAGCCTGAACCTTCAAGGCAAACTCCTGCTTCACTGCCTGCATCTCTTCAGCGGAAAGCGCCGCATCTTTTCCGGCAAAGGCATCCTCGATGCCGAGAATCAAAAACTCCTTCTGGACATCATCACCAGCCCCTTTGAAGTAGTTGCCCACCTCAAACCCCATGCTGTAGCTGAGTTTTTCATCAAACTCAGCCGGGGCGGCGGAAAACGACAGCACCGGCGCACAGACCAACAGCCCGAACATCGCTGCGGCAAGGTATTTTTTCATCAGAAACTCCTGGGTAAAGATTGATAAAGTTGCAGCAGATCACAACAACCATGTCGTGTCCATCTGCAGAGTAGAGCACATCTGTGCCAGACAGAGGAGCGCCGAGGAGACTACCACCACGGTGATCCCCCGATTGGCCCGATCAAGGTTCCGGTCTGCGGCCATCTGCGGAAATCGCTGAAGCAGAGCCTTCACCGGGCCAGCTTTGCGGTGAAAATCCTCACCGGGGATGACCTCACGGATCTGGCCTTTATCCTTGAGATAGGTCAGGGCTTTCCGGCACTCGGTGCGGATCACCCCTCCTTTTCCTGAGGAGCCATACCCATGGATCAGGGTAAGAACCTGAACACCCTGACGATTTGACTCGGCAAGAGCCTCGTTCAGACGGGCCAGGGCGACAGCCGCCACCGGGCGACCGGCCTCAAGATTCACCGTCCTCTGAGAAAACCCCCGTTCCTGGCTGGCCGGACCGGCCGGTTGCCGGCAAAACGGGCAGGTTGCCGAGCCCCCCGGCCACTCATTGCCGCACACTTCGCAAACGGCCATCACTGCCACCGCGGGTCTCTCCCGGCTAAATCCTGCGCACCTGTATCACCGCCGGTACCTGGCGGAGATGCTGCATCAGGGCATTGAGGTGCTCGAGGTTTTCCACCTCAAGGGAAATGGTCATATCCGCCAGACCTGCCGCCGAAGTGTGCGCGGAGATATTGGCAATGTTGGCGTTA
>JAZBOD010000017.1:0-10353 GCA_036350955.1 Desulforhopalus sp.
CTTCATGATGTTGAATTGTTTCCTGGGGCCATAGGCCTCCAGCTGGCACTCCAGCTGATCGTTGGTGTCCTGCATCTGGATCTCGTGCTCCTCGATCGAGCCGTAGGCCTCCTGGATGCGCACCACCAGGGCCAGGCCGAGGGCGGTGGTCGAGATGCCGACGACGATGGCGGTGAGGATGAGGACGTGGGGCAGGGGGTTGGAGTAGAGTTGCCAGCGGTCGTCGAGAATCGGCGCCGTGCTCCCTTTGACCATGCCGATACTGATGTAGAAAAAGAAGACCGCGGTTTGAAAGATGGAGAGGCCGATCAGCTTTTTGATCAGGTTCTCATGGGCGATGACGATGTAAAAGCCGATGAGGATGAGGATCACCACAATCCAGTAGTTGTAGAGGCCGAGGATATTCATTTGTCGTATTTGTGTTTGACGGTACGCCAGGTGAATTTGTGGAAGATGGTGATCATCACCGCAGCAACGGTAATGCCTACCCCCAGTTCGACGAGCAGAATCCCCAGATGCTGGCCATGCACCGGGTCATGGCTGAGCATGCTGTAGTCAAGAAAATTGCCGCCAAGCAGCATGCAGGCCACCCCGACCCCGGCATAGATCAGCACACCAGATGCAGTGAGCAGGGCGATCAGTTCCGGTTTGAACACCCGTTGGGTGACGCCGAGACCAAAGAGCATGGTGTAGAGGATGATCCCGGCGGCAAAGATCACCCCGGCCTGGAAACCGCCCCCCGGACCGTAGTCGCCGTGGAACTGGACATAGAGGGCAAAGAGCAGGATCAGCGGCAGCATCATCTTGGCGACGACCCGGAGGATGATCTGCTGGCGCATATCCGCCGGCACCAGTTTTTTCGACTCCTCCTTGGTGCGGCGGGAGACCAGCAGCAGGGCCATCACCCCAAGGCCGGCGGTAAAAATCACCACGGTCTCGCCCAGGGTGTCAAAGCCCCGGTAGCTGGCCAACACCGAGGTGACGATATTCGGCACCCCGATTTCCGTCCCTGAGTCCTCGATATAGCGGGGGGCGACGTGCTGGTGGGCCGGGGCGTCCGGGTCGCCGAAGTGGGGCATGTCGAGGGTGCCAAAGATCAACAGCGCACCGGTGATAGTGACCACGCCGAGGGCGAGCAGCGGCTTGTAGCGGGTCTTCTCCTCGTGGCGTTTGACCAGTTTCAGTGAGGCAAGCATCAGCAGGGTGGAGATGCCCGCACCGACCGAGGCCTCGGTAAAGGCCACATCGACGGCGTTGAGATCAACGAAGAAGGCGGCGGAGAGCAGACTGTAGATTCCCGCCAGCATCACCACCGCAAAGAGGTCGTTGAGGCGGACGATGGCCAGGGCGGTGGCCACCAGGAAACTGAGGAGGACGATGTTGATTAGGAATTCGATGGCGCACCTCCCGAGTCAGACTCTAAATTGCCGACTACCTTCGGCTGCAGGCCGCTTTTCAGGGCCGCTTTGGCCATGGCATGGCTGGCGGTGGTGCCGGCGATCAGGGAAAAAAGCAGGATAAGGATCAGTTTTGGCAGCACCAGCCCCCAGCCGGCCTGAAACATCAGACCGACCAGGATCATTCCCGCCCCGAGGGTATCGGTGAGACTGGCCGCATGGATCCGAGAAAAGAATTCCGGGAAGCGAAGCAGGCCGACCCCCCCGGTGACGCAGAAGAAGCTGCCGCCAAGCAGAAAAAACCAACTGAGAATGTCCAGAATCAGTTCCATCACGCCTCCTCCACCGGTTCTTTGGTGGACCATTCAAAAAAGCGCAGGATGCCGATGACGCTGATAAAGTTGATCAGCACATAGACAATGGCAATATCGAGAAAATCCGGGCGGCCGGAGAGAAAGCCCATCACCGCAAGGAGGAGCACGGTTTTGGTGCCGAAGTTGTTGACCGCAAGAATCCGGTCATAGAGGGTCGGTCCAAGAAAGGCCCTGGCCAAAGCGAGAACCATCACGACGAGAATGGCAAGTGCGGTAACGGCAAACATTATCCCTCCACCCGGCTGACCCGGCGGTCCATTTCCCCCTTGAGGAGAGTTGCGGCGGTGTCCCGGGTCAGTGCATGGACCTTGAGACGATTGCCCTGCAGGTCAATGGTCACCGTTCCCGGGGTCAGGGTTATTGAGTTGGCATAGATCACCATGCCGAGGTCGGTCTTCTGGCTGGCCTTGACGTTGATCACCATCGGGCTGATCGAGTCCGCTCCCTGCCAGACCCGCCGGGCGACATCAATATTGGATATCACGACCTCTTTTATCAGCCAGAGCCAGTAGCCGGGGATGGTGAAGGTGAGGCCGAGGGGCTGGCTCTCGCCGTCGATCACGTCCATTTTCCGGCAGAGAAAGACCACGAAGAACACCGAGCCGACCATGAAGGAGAGGATCAGCGGGGTGTAGTGGCCGGAGTTGACCAGCCAGAAACCACAGAGCATTGTTGAGAGTGCCAGAGTGTATAACATCAAAACCTCTAAATACAGTGATTTGGTGTTGGGACTATGGAACTGTTCAAAAAACTATCCTGATTAGTATCATTTGTCGATAAAGCGTGTCAAGCAGAACCGGAACGGTCAGTACTCCGCAGTGGTTGATTTCACGGTCAATTCCTCCCCCATTGGCCTGGCCGGTTCTTCCGAACCCCGTCCCTCAGGAGGCGGGGCCCGGAACAGAGGTTACTGCAGCAGTATCGGCATGCCGAGCAGCGGCCAGACCAGCAGTACCGCAAGAGCAACCAGGGCCATCAACAGGACGCTTGCCGGAATGCCGTAGGCAAAGAACTCACCGCTGGAAAACTGCTTCGAGTTATAGGCAATGGCATTGGGCGCAGCCCCGACCAGGAGCAGGAAGGGCATGCCGGCGGTGACCAGGGCGGCAAAGACGATCACTTCCGGCGCTACTCCCAGGTACGGAGCAACTACCAGGGCTACCGGCACCGAGATGGCGATTGCCGCAACGTTCATGATAAAGTTGGTCATCACCATGACGAAAAAGGCGATGGCCATGACGAAGACGAACCAGTGGGCCTCCTTGAAAAAGCCCAGCCAGTTGATCGCCAGCCACTCTGCCGCCCCGGTTTGCCAGAGACAGAAACCCATGCTCATCGCTCCGGCGAAGAGGAGAATGATGTTCCAGGGCACGTCTTCGAGGTCACGGATATCGAGAATTTTCAGGACGAAGAAGAGGATGGTCGAGACCAGCAGCACCGCCGCCTTGTTAAACTCCTTCAGGGCGGGGATGAACGACTGCAGGGACAAAAAGAGAATGACGCCGAAGATGATTACCGAGGCGAGGATCTCTTCCCGTCGCCACGGCCCCATCTCCGCGCTTAGTCTTTTCGCCTTGTCACGCAGGCCGGGGATGGTCGCCCGCTCCGGTTTTAAAAAGAGCATGAAAAAGACCCAGAGGACGAGGACCATCAGCCAGCCGATGGGGAACATGTAGTAGGTGAGTTCAAAAAAGGAGACGGTTTTGCCGGTGATCTCCTGGTAAAACCCGAGGGCGACGATGCCCCGGGCGGCGCCGAGCAGGGTGATGATCGATCCGGCGCCGGCGACAAAGGCCATGCCGATGAACAGCCCCTTGCCGAACTTGGTTGGTTTTTCGTCGTCGCTGTACAGGGCGTAAATCGAGAGGAGCAGCGGGTACATGGTGGCGGCCACCGCGGTATGGGCCATGACATGGGTAAGCAGGGCGGTGACCACAAAGCAGCCAAGGTAGATCATCGAGGTGCGTTCGCCGACGATCATCAGCATCTTGTAGGCGAGGCGTTTGGTGATCCCCACCTTGGTGAACACTGCGCCGATCATCAGCGAGCCGAAGATGAACAGCACCGAGGGGTCCATGAAGTCCTTGAAGGCGGTGGCCGCCGGGCGGATAAAGAACAGTGCCTGGACCACGCCAATGGTCAGACCGGTGACGCCGATCGGCAGTACTTCAAAGACCCACCAGGTGCCGGCGAGGAGAAACAGGGCAATCGCCGCCTTGCCTTCAAAGGGGAGGGAAAAGATTTTGCCCACCGGGTCGACCGCATCAGGCCAGGGTGGCGAGTAGTAGACAATGGCAAAAAGAAATGCGCCGAGAAAGAGAAAAAAGAGCCGCTTGAAATCAGGTTTTACCGGGGGTGTCTGGGAAGTGCTCACCTCATCCTCCTTAGGGTTACTTGGAAAAACGGTTTAATATCTGTAAACGATTTCGATTAATTATCTTATTCCCTGGGGTTGATACCACCGGAAGGGAGTTGTTTCGACCTCCGGCCCAGATTTCCAGGCGCCATTCCAGGCAAGCAGGTATCATGCCCGATTTTAAAAAAAATAACTATATGTAAATTCGTAGAGTTGAATACCTCTCCTTGGATATTTTCAATAATGTAACGTTTTGAATCACAGTAATGTATCAAAAAATATCATAATGAAACATCAGTGCCAGGTTCAAGAGAAGGATGCCGCCGAGAGAGGGGGTGAGCTTCGCCGGCTGGCAGCAACTTTTCTATTTGCAAAAGGGACGCCGCGCGATATTGTCGACGCCAGAACTTTGCCTGGTGCTGTCGAGGAGAGTCACCGGTTCGCGCCATTGCAGGGGTGGGATCTGCCGGAGGAGACAGATGATCGAGAAGGGAGGAGCATGCGAGGGGAGCCGGATGGGCCGGATCGGCCATCGCCCCTTCTGGGTCCTCCATCTGTCGGTGCTGATCCGGGCCGTGCATCAGGTTGGTGCGGCGGTGTACCTCGCCGCCTACCTCCTCGGTGGCGGTATTGTCCCCACCTCCGGATATGCCCTGGTTGCCTACCTCAGCGGAGTTCTTCTGGTCTTCACCGAATGGCTGCGGCACCGGCAGCTCTACCGGGAACTTGCCGGTCTTGCCACCCTGGGCAAACTCCTTCTCCTCGGTGCCGCGATGCACACCCTCCTCCCGGCGGTCTGGGCGGTTCTCACCGCCTTTGTTCTCGCCTCGATCTGTGCCCATCTTCCCAAACAGCTCCGCCACCGCCTGGTTTTCTGACGCTCGGGAAAAGGCGGGCAAGAACCCTTGACAGGGACGCAGCAGTTTTTATTTTTTTGCCGACACAAGCCAGTGGCGTCTGGTTAATTGTCTGATACAATAGGTTATTTTTCTCAAGACTTCGCCTCCAGGGTAGGAGAGTAAAGAGGGAGAAGAGCGATTGAGCAGAACGGAGTGAACAATGATCGAAATTGATGAGGTGACCCGACGTTACGGTGATTTTACCGCGGTAGACCGGATATCAATCACCGTGACACCGGGGGAGGTGGTCGGTCTGCTCGGCCATAACGGTGCCGGGAAGACCACGATATTGAAGATGATTACCGGATTTCTCGAACCTACTTCCGGAACCATCACCATCAACGGCCGGAAGATCGAGACCGAGCGCCGGAAAATTCAGCAGGAGATCGGCTATCTGCCGGAAAACTGCCCGGTCTATCCGGAGATGACGGTACTCGATTATCTCGATTATTGTGCCGCCCTGCATGGCCTTGGCGAGGAGGAGCGAACCCCGCTCATCGCCGAGGCAATTGCCCGCACCGCCCTGACCGAGAAAGCAGGGGAGGCTATTGCCACCCTGTCGCGGGGCTATCGGCAACGAACCGGGGTGGCCCAGGCGATCCTTCACCGGCCGCAGCTGTTGATCCTCGACGAGCCGACCAATGGTCTTGATCCTACCCAGATTCTCCAGATGCGCGAGCTGATCACCGATCTGGCGAAAACCACCACGGTGATCATCTCCACCCATATCCTCCAGGAGGTCCAGGCGATCTGTGACCGGGTGATTATCCTGAAAAACGGCAAAAAGGCCCTCGACAGCCGCCTTGAAACGCTGCGGGCGGGGGGGCGTTTGCAGCTGCAGGTCGATGCCGGCGGTGACGATGCGCCTGGTTTCTTTGCAGGATTTCCCGGGGTGACCGCGGTGGAGCCGCAGCCTGCCTCGGTCGACCTGCCTGGCCACGGATACGCGCTGGCGGTGGCAGAGGCCCGTCGCCAGGAGGTGGCCGCCGATCTTGCCGCAGCCATCCAGGGCAGAGGCTGGAGGCTCTACGGCATGCATTTTGCCGGCCGCAGCCTGGAAACCGTTTTTGCCGAGATCAGCGCCCCGGGCCGGGAGGTGAAGGGATGAAGACCGTTCTCCGTATCGCCCGCAAGGAATTCGACTCCTTTTTCAGTTCGCCGGTGGCCTATATCTTTCTCGGGGTGTTTCTCGCGGCCAATCTCTTCATCTTCTTCTGGGTGGAGACCTTTTTTGCCGCCAATCTCGTTGAAATCCGCGCGCTCTTTACCTGGATGCCGGTTCTCTTGATCTTTCTCACCGCCGCGGTGACCATGCGCCAGTGGGCTGAGGAACGGCGAGCCGGGACCCTTGAGTACCTGCTCACTGTCCCGGTATCGTCACCTGCTCTGGTGCTCGGCAAATTTTTTGCCTCCCTTGCCCTGGTCGGCACCGGACTGCTTCTCACCCTGCCTTTGCCGATTACCGTCGCGTTGATGGGTCCTCTCGACTGGGGGCCGGTTGCCGGCGGCTATCTGGCCAGCCTCTTTCTCGCTGCCGCCTACATCGCCATCGGCCTCTATGCCAGTGTCCGCTCGGATAACCAGATTGTCAGTCTGATTGTGGCCACGCTGCTCTGCGCCATTTTTTATCTGCTCGGCGCTGAACTCTTCACCGGGTTTTTCGGCAACCGCGGCACGGAGATTCTCCAGCTGCTCGGCTCCGGCTCACGCTTTGAGTCGATCACCCGCGGGGTTATCGACCTGCGCGATCTGGTCTATTATCTGACCATCACCGGGATATTTTTGACCCTCAACGTCTACGGCCTGGAAAAAATCCGCTGGGCCGGCAACCCGGCCAATGCCGGACACCGCCGCTGGCTGTTGCTCTGTGGCCTGCTTGTCGCCAATCTGCTGGTTGTCAATGTTTGGCTGGCTTCGGTCGGTTTTCTCCGCCTCGACCTGACCCAGGGCCGGCTTTACTCGATCTCCGCGGCAACCCGGACCCAGCTTGCCCAACTGGAGGAACCGCTGCTCATCCGCGGCTACTTTTCGCCGCAGACCCATCCCCTGCTTGCCCCTTTAGTCCCCCGTCTGCGCGACCTGGCCAAAGAGTACCAGGCAGCCGGCGGCGGCCGGGTGCGGGTGGAGTTTGTCGATCCCCTTGAGCACCCGGAACTGGAACAGGAGGCGGGCCAGAAATACGGCATCAGACCTGTCCCTTTCCAGACCGCGAGCAAATATCAGGCGGCGGTGACCAACTCCTATTTTGATCTGCTTATCCAGTATGGCGACCAGTTTGAAACCCTGGGATTCCGTGACCTGATCGAACTGCGCGCCGGCAGCGAAACCGAGCTAGAGGTGGAACTGCGCAACCCGGAATACGATATCACCCGGGCGATCAAAAAGGTCCTCGCCGGCTACCAGGGGGGCGGCGATCTGTTCAGTGCCATCGGTCGACCGGTGGTGTTTACCGGGTACCTCTCCGCGGGAGAGCGTTTGCCGGCGGAACTGGTGGAGCTCAAGGCCGATCTGCAAGAGGTACTCAGCGAACTCACCGAAAAAAGCAATGGGCTGTTTACCACGCAATTTATCGATCCGGAGGCCGATGGCGGCGCTGTGGCGGAACAGATCAGCAATGAATATGGCTTTCGGCCGATGGCGGCCGACCTTTTCGCCGAACGTACCTTCTGGTTCTCGATGACCCTCGGTGTCGGGGAGCAGCTGGTCGAGGTACCCCTTCCGGAGGATCTTTCCCGGGATGGCTTGGAACGTGAACTCAACGCTGGTCTGCGCCGTTTTGCCGCCGGACTGACCAGGACCGTTGCCCTGCACACTCCGCCGGCGACACCGCCGATGCCCCAGCTCGGCATGCCGGGCCGCGGTCCGCAGTTTCAGATTCTCCGCGACGGGCTCAGCCAGGAGCACAATCTGGTCAGCGCCGAGATGGACAATGGCCGGGTACCGGCAGAAGCCGATATCCTCCTGGTCGCAGCTCCGGAAAACCTCAGCGAGCGGCAGGTGTTTGCCATTGATCAGTTTTTGATGCAGGGCGGGACGGTGATTCTTGCCACCTCGCCGTTTCAGATTGCCCTCGACCGGGAGCTGACGGTAAACCGGCAGAGCACCGGGCTTGAAGAGTGGCTGCAGTTCCATGGTATCACCATTGACCAGAGCATGGTCCTTGATCCGCAGAACAGTGCCTTTCCGGTACCGGTGGCGCGACAGGTTGGCGGCTTTACCGTCCAGGAGACCAGTCTGGTCAGCTACCCGTACTTTGTCGATATCCGTCCAGACGGCATGGATCAAGAGAGCGGCCTGCTCACCGGCCTGCAGCAGCTGACGATGAACTGGTCTTCGCCAGTCCGGGTCGATGAACAGGCCCAGCAGGGACGCCGGGTCACTCCCCTGCTGTTCAGCTCCCCCGAAAGCTGGGCTTCGCCGGCGACCGGGATTCAACCCGATTTCCGGCGCTATCCCGATCTGGGCTTTACCGTGGGTGAAGAGCAGCAGCGCCATCTCCTCGGTGTCGCCGTCGAAGGGCGCTTTACCTCCTTTTTTGCCGACAAACCATCGCCGCTCCTCAGTGATCAAGCCGCACCGGCCGGCGAGGAGGAACAAGCCGGCACAGAAGAGTCCGAGGAGCCGTCGGGGCCGCTGTTTGGCCGGCAGATCGACCGCTCGCCGGAATCCGCCCGGCTGATCATCTTTGCCTCGAACAGTTTTTTAAACGACACCACTATCGGCATCGGTTCGGCGATGCTCCGCAGCAGCTATCTCAGCCCGCTGCAGCTGATCGCCAACTCGGTTGACTGGGCTCTGGAAGACCGGGCACTGCTGGAAATCCGCGGCCGGGGCCATTTTTCCCGGACCCTGCCGCCGATGAGCCGAGACCGGCAACTCTCCTGGGAGTATACCAACTACCTTCTTGCCTTCCTGGGCCTGGTGCTGCTCTGGCTGCTTCGTCGGGGTGGGCGCCGGGGGCTGGAGCGACGTTTTCCCGAACTGCTGGCGGTGAACAAAGGGGGAGGAAAATGATGCGAACGCTGATTGCGGTGGCTTTCGCCCTGCTGGCGGTGCAGCTGGCATTGGTGGTGGCCTTTAATTTTTCCGACAGAGATTCTGCCGGCCGGTACCAGCCCGGCGGACCGTTCCTGGAGATTGCTGCCGAGGATGCCATCGACCGGGTGGAAATCACCGATGAACAGGGTGAAACACTGGTCATAACCAGAGGCGAAGCGGGCTGGCAGCTGCCTGAGCACGACAAGGCACCGGCCGACATGGCCAAGTTAAAAGCCCTTCTTGACAGGTTGGCCGGGCTGTCGAGCGGTTTGGTCGTCGCCACCTCAACGGAGGCGGCGAACCGGTTTCAGGTGGCCGATACGGCTTTCCAGCGCCATATCCTCCTTCTCGCCGACGGGCAGGAGGTGGCAAACTTTTATATCGGCACATCACCCGGTTTTCGCCAGGTTCACGCCCGTCGGGCCGGAGAGGCAGCCATTGTCACCGTGGCCCTTTCCACCTTTGAGCTGGAGACGGTGCCGGAAGAGTGGCTGGACAAGGAGCTGGTGAAGATTGCCGAAGAGCAGCTGGTTGGGGTGGTTTATCCCGATTTCACCCTCACCCGTCAGGATGGGCAATGGCTGCTGGCGGATCTCGCCCCAGAGGAGACCCTCGATTACGAGGCGGTAGCCGACCTGACCCTCCGGGTCGGCGGCCTGACCATCCAGTCGGTGCTTGACCCCCAAGACGTCGGGCCCTTGTTCCAGGGACCACTCGATCTCCACTACACCCTGATTCTCGCAGACGACAGCCGTCTTGAGTACCGCTTTGTCAAGTCAGGGGACTCCTACGCCCTGCGGGTTTCCGGCAGGGAGCAGGTGTTCAAGGTCCATCAGCTGCCGGTGGAAGGCTTGCAGAAGTTTAGCCGGCAGGGTCTGCTGCAGCCTGACCAATCCGCTGAGGGGCAGGCTGATGCAGCAGAGAACGGTACGGAGATCGCCCCCCCTGAATCGCCCGCCGAGTAGGGTGAATTGTGCCGATTCCCAGCTGGCGGTCGGCACAATGTTGCGGGTGAGCGCTGCTGGAGGAAGAGCATACACAGCCTGGCTGAACCAAAAGAGCTGGGATTCAAGGCCATTTTGAATCCTGGCTTTTCTTTTGCAATGCTGTTGTTATAGTTCGACCAGTGGCAGGACAAATGAGCCATTTGCAAAACAATCTTTTCGCCCAAACTCGGCGTTATGCTTAAAATTTTATCCTCGGAATATCCACTATGCCTGTGGTAAAATTTTTCGCAGGCCTTGATTTTGAACGAAAATCTTCATTTTGCAAAAGGCTCAAATAATTGA
>JAZBOD010000018.1:0-2188 GCA_036350955.1 Desulforhopalus sp.
ACCATCCGGCCCGACGGTTGACAAAATGCCGTACTCGGCGGAATACAGTATCTCTTGTGCCTCGGCAATTTCGATCTTTTTGTCTTTTCGCCTCAACTCTTTCATCCTCTATCCCCTTATTTTTTTGTCAAGGTGCCTGCCCGAGAACATCGGGGTGTCTCCATCTTTCCATACCTGTGCCATCAACGCATTGAGGAATTCGGTCCGTTTGCCGGTGACGGTTGGCAATGCGCGCACTGGCCCAAAATGGTGGATCGTCTCGTTGCTCAGGCGTCCGACGACAATATACGGCAAATAATCGGCGAGCTTCAAATTTGTTATAATAACGCTGAAGAATAATTCCGTCAGGTCATTGACCAGCTTTTTGGTCAAGAGAGTTATCCCGCCGGGTACTCATTGCTCATCCACTTCGTGGCTGGATTGCCAGGCAGACTACCGCTACCTTCGGTTACTCCTCGATTTTCCCTCGAAGTTTCTTGACTTCTGGTCGTCCCGGGGAGACAATTCTGGTGGCGTGTAATAAGCGCCTCAGGTTGAAGGAAATAACAGGATAACCGAACGAGGGGGAGAAAAGGTGGGTTATTTGAGAATCGTTGCAGGGTTGCTCTTGCTGTTCAGCACATTCGGTGGCACGGCACTCGCCGCCGATGTGGGAAGTGTCAAAAATTGCCAAGGGCAGGCGGTGATCCTCCGTGGCACCGAGCGTCTCCCCGCGGAACCAGGTAATCGGCTGATGGTCAAGGACACCCTGCAAACCGGAAAAGACGGGGCGATGGGTATAATCCTTCGTGATGACACAGTTATTTCCATGGGGCCGGACAGTGAGATGGTCCTTGCTGAATTCCTGTTCCACCCGAAAGAGCAGCAAATCGGGATGCTTGCCCGGTTTCTCCGCGGAACATTCACCTACCTCTCCGGTATGATAGCAAAACTTGACCCGGATTCAGTCAAACTCGAAACTCCGGTCGGGATGGTTGCGGTTCGCGGAACCCATCTCCTTATCAAGGTTGACCAATAAAGAGAGGCAAAGATGCACCGTTTCCTTTTCCTGATGCTTGGCTGTTTCGCGCTTGCCGGATGTGGCCAGAAAGCGACCTTTGTCCTGCTTCCTGACCCAGACGGCACCGTCGGGGAAATAACGGTGACCAGCGGGCAAAACAGCCATACCCTCAACCAGGCGCATCAGGCTATAAGCATAAAAGGGGACCCGGCACAACCTGGGAAACTGACAACCATGCCGGAGCCGCAGATCCGCGCCCTGTTTGGTAAAGCAATTGCTGTTCAGCCACTGCCTCCGGCAAAATTCCTCCTCTACTTCGAGTTTGATTCGGTCCGGCCAAACGCTGCGGCTACAGCTCAACTGGAGCTGGTTCTTCAGGCCGTCACCGAACGAGCTTCCCGTGATATCAGCATCAATGGCCATACCGACCGGACCGGTCCGGTGGAGTACAATGACCAACTCGCCCTGCAGCGGGCCAGACAGGTGAAAATGATGCTGGAACAGCGGGGTATCGAGCCAGCATCGATTTCGACCACCTCCCATGGCATGCATAATCCATTAATTCCCACCGCAAGCAACGTGGCGGAGCCACGCAACCGACGAGTCGAGGTCATAGTCCGTTAGGCGATGATGGCCGTAACCCGTGCCAGGATAGAGCCCCTGTCAAGGATGAAAAGAGGCCTGCTGGTGCTTGGCATCTTTATCAGCACGGTTATGGTCAGCCTGGCCTTTGGCACACCGGGACCACTTCGGCAACTTGAGCGCATTGCCTATGATCTGCTGTTGCGAAGCCTGGACGAGAAGCCCCCCCATTCAGCGGTGCTGGTGGTGGATATCGACGAATCGAGTTTGGCCCGCTATGGCCAGTGGCCCTGGCCACGTTACCTGGTGGGAGATCTGCTTAAGCTCATCCGTGATGGTCAGCCGGGTGCGGTTGGTGTCGATATCCTCTTCCCCGAGGCCGATCGCCATTCGCTCAGAATGGTCAACCAGACACTACAAAAAGAGTTCAGCTTAGAGTTTGATCTCGCCGGTCTGCCTGAGCAACTGGTTGATCACGATTGGGCCCTTGCCCAGGTTCTGCAACGGGGCTCCTTCTTCCTGGGCGGGTTGTTTCTCTTTGAAAAGGGCAGGGCGGCGAACGTTTTCCTCCCAGAACGCACAATGGGTATCACCCGCATCGGCCGG
>JAZBOD010000019.1:0-4522 GCA_036350955.1 Desulforhopalus sp.
AGCGGTGGAGGAGTTCCATCACTCTGGAGGTGGTGGTAGCGTCGAGATTTCCGGTGGGTTCATCGACCAGAATCATCGTCGGCGAATTGGCAACCGCCCGGGCAAGAGTCACCCGCTGCTGCTCACCCCTGGAGAGCTCAGCGGTAATGGTGTTATGCTTATCGCTCAGATCGAGCTGCTCAAGGAGATCTTTTACCCGTTTTTTGATCAGTTCCGGCTTTTTATAGGAGACCTCCATGGAGATGGCGATGTTCTCCGCCGCGGTGCGGTCATTGAGCAGTTTGAAATCCTGGTAGGCAACGCCGATTTTTTGTCGCAGGCGGGCGAGTTTGTGGCCTTTGAGCTGGTTGATCGGTTGACCACCGATCTCGATCAGGCCATTGCTCGGCAATTCCATCGAACAGAGCAGTTTGAGCAGGGTTGTCTTCCCGGCGCCACTCATGCCAATGACAAAAAACATCTCCCCTGAGGCAATGGACAGCGACACCTCCTGCAGGGCAATGACATCCGGCGGATATTTTTTCGACACCTTGATCATTTCGATCATCGGTGTTTCGCCCCTGTTGAACTGTTGGTTCATTGTGGTCTTTCTGCAAAAGGGCGTGGCTCGGTTTCTGCACGGTATCAGAGCCGGTGGGAGCTGTCACGGTTGCTTGTGTGCTC
The DNA here is from genome assembly GCA_036350955.1 of Desulforhopalus sp. Taxonomy (GTDB): domain Bacteria; phylum Desulfobacterota; class Desulfobulbia; order Desulfobulbales; family Desulfocapsaceae; genus Desulforhopalus_A. Next base: position 664 of record JAZBOD010000019.1, read on the forward strand.
CCCGGGGTGAGATCCGCGCACCATAAAGAGGATAGTTCGGCAAAAATATAGTGTATCCTCGGAGGAAACGCAATCTCTCTGAGTTGGCTGCTTGATTTTAAGTTATTGAAGGGGTTGCGGATTTGCCTGGCCGACTCCTTAACTCCCAGCCAGAGGACACGTACCTCTCACATGAGGGCGGATGAAATTACCCTTGCAAGTTGCCTCTCAGCTGGTATTCTTATACCTTTTGGGGTTTGTCCCGAGAATGTCAGTTACTGTAAACAAATCAGATCGTTAGGTGAAGTCGTCGGACCAGCTCCAGCCGTCTGGCCGGCATAGAGGAGAAGACCATGGATTACCGAGATACCCTCAACCTCCCCCAGACCGCTTTCAAAATGAAGGCTAATCTGGCCCAACGGGAACCGGAGATGCTCCGTCTCTGGGAAAAAGACGATCTCTATCAGCGGATCCAGAACAGGGCCGAGAATAAGCCACTCTTCGTTCTCCATGACGGCCCGCCGTATGCAAACGGCAATATCCACCTGGGAACCGCCTTCAATAAAATTCTCAAAGATATTATTCTCCGTTCAAAGCGGATGGCCGGTTTTAATGCGCCATACATTCCCGGCTGGGACTGTCATGGTCTGCCGATTGAGCATAATGTTGACAAAGAGCTTGGCGACAAAAAAAAATCGATCCCCAAACTTGCCAAACGAAGGGCCTGCCGCGAATATGCCCAAAAATGGATAAAAATCCAGCGAGAGCAGTTCAAGCGTCTCGGGGTGCTGGGTGATTGGAGCAACCCCTACCTGACCATCGCCTACGACTACGAGGCAACTATTGCCCGGGAGTTCAATAGATTTCTGTTGTCCGACGCGGTGGTGCGCAACCGCAAGCCGGTTTACTGGTGTGCCACCTGTGCCACCGCGCTCGCCGAGGCAGAAGTGGAGTACCACGACCATTCTTCGCCGTCGATCTACGTAAAGTTCCCGGTGGTCGATGACCTCAGCGATATTGACCCGGCTCTCGGCGGGGAGAGGGTGTTCTTTTTGATCTGGACCACCACCCCCTGGACCCTGCCGGCCAATCAGGCGGTTGCTCTGCACCCGGAAGTGGTCTATGCCGCTGTGGTGAGTGAGGGGGAGACCTGGATTGTCGCCCGGGACCTGGTCGAGTCGGTTATGGCTGCCACCGGCCGGGAGGATTTTCAGGTTGCCGCCACCTTTGGTGCGAAAGCCTTCGAGCGGCGCAATTGCCGCCATCCCTTTATGGCGAGGAACTCTCTTTTGGTCCTCGCCGACTATGTCACCACCGAGGCCGGTACCGGCTGTGTCCACACTGCTCCCGGGCACGGGGCCGATGATTACCTTACCGGGCTGCGCTACGATCTGGAGGTGCTCTCTCCGGTGGACGGCGAGGGCTGTTTCACCACCGAAGCCGGGACCTATGCCGGCCAGCGGATTCCAGCAGTCAACCGGCCAATTATCGCCGATCTCGCTGAAGCTGGAATGCTCGCCAATGAGACCAAAATCCAGCACAGTTACCCCCATTGCTGGCGGTGCAAGGAACCGGTGATGTACCGGGCGACCCCGCAGTGGTTTATCTCGATGGAGAGAAATGAGCTTCGGGATAAAGCCCTGGCGGCGATTCAGCAGGTCGAATGGACTCCGGCGTGGGGCATGCAGCGGATTCAAGGGATGGTCGAGGGTCGCCCTGACTGGTGTCTTTCCAGGCAGCGCAGTTGGGGGGTGCCGATTACCGTAATCAGCTGCGCCGCCTGTGGCAAAGTGGTGAAAAGTACCGAGCTGGTGGCGCGAATCGAAGAACTTTTTCTCCAGGAAGGGGCAGACGCCTGGTTCAGTCACGATGTGGCGGATTTTCTCCCGGCGGGAGCGGTCTGCGACGACTGTCAGGGCAGGGTCTTCACCAAGGAGGAGGATATCCTCGATGTCTGGTTTGACTCCGGGGTCAGCCATGCCGCAGTCTGCGAAAGACGACCGGAACTGAGCTCCCCTGCCGACCTCTATCTCGAGGGAAGCGACCAGCACCGGGGCTGGTTCCAGAGTTCGCTGCTGACATCTGTCGGCACCAGAGGCCGGGCTCCGTTCAAGGGCGTGCTTACCCATGGCTATGTCGTTGATGGCCAGGGGAAAAAGATGTCGAAGTCGGTTGGCAACGTTGTGGTCCCGGCGGAGGTTATTGAGAAGTACGGTGCAGAAATTCTCCGCCTCTGGGTTGCCAGTGAGGATTACCGCGACGACATCAAGGTCTCCGACGAGATCCTCCGTCAGGTTGCTGATGCCTACCGGAAAATCCGCAATACTATCCGCTACCTGCTTGGCAACTTAGGTGATTTTCGTCCGGAAGAGGCGATGCCTACGGAACAGATGCCTGAACTGGACCGTTGGGCCCTGGCCAAATTTGCCGAAATGCGCCAAAAAATTATCCAGGCCTATTCCCGCTACGAGTTCCACACCATCTATCACGCCTTGAACTATTTCTGCGGTACAACGATGAGTGCCTTCTATCTGGATATTCTCAAGGACCGGCTCTACGCTTCGGGGGCGAAATCGGCAGAACGCCGGTCGGCGCAGACTGTCCTCTACACCGTGCTCGATGGGCTTCTCCGATTGATGAGTCCAATCCTCTGTTTTACCACCACCGAAGCCTGGAACGAGCTGCACCGGCTTGATCAGGGCGACCCAGACGACAAGGGTATCTCTTTTACGGAGTTTCCCGAGGAGGTCGTGGTCGACTTCTCGCCGCAACTCCATGGCAAATGGCAGCGGTTGATCAGCCTCCGCTCGGAAATCACCAAAGTTCTCGAAATTGCCCGGCAGGAGAAGGTCATCGGCCATCCTCTGGAGGCGGAAGTTCTCCTTGGCTGCGAAGGGGAACTGCACCAGTTTATCACCGCAGAATGGCAGACCATCAGGGAAATCGCCATTGTCTCGGAGTTGGCGGAGCTTGCTGTGGATACGCCGATCGGTGGAGTTCGCTGCAAGGCAGAAGAGGTTTCCGGGCTGGTGATTCAGGTGCAACCGGCGGCGGGGGAAAAGTGTCTGCGTTGCTGGGTCCGCTCGACCACCGTCGGTGAAGATCCTGCCCACCCGGGAATCTGTCGTCGCTGCTCCACGGTCCTGGCAGATCTGGCAATTCAGGCCTAAAAATCAATGGTCTATTTGTCCGTGATTTTCGCAGTTCTTGTTGCTGATCAGTTGAGCAAGGGCTGGATCGTTAATAATTTTGACCTGTATCAGGTTGTTGAGATAATTCCCGGTTTTTTCAACCTGGTCTATGTAACCAACCCCGGTGCGGCCTTTTCGATCCTGGCCGATTTCGATTCCCCGTGGCGACACTATTTTTTCCTCATTGTCGGGACCGCGGCGATTATCGGTCTTTCGGTTATCCACTGGCAGCTGCGGGGCAGCAATCGACTCTACAGTCTGGCTCTTGGCCTGATTGTCGGCGGGGCGGCCGGGAATCTGATCGACCGGGTGCGCTTTGGTGCGGTGGTCGATTTTCTTGATTTCTCTCTCGGCAGCTTTCACTGGCCTGCCTTTAATGTTGCCGATTCAGCAATCTGTATCGGCGCAGGATTGTTTATTGTTGTCAATTTTCGTCAAATAAAGACTGAACATCGAAGGGAAAACTAATGAAAATTGCTGTTCTTTTCCCCGGCCAGGGGTCGCAATATCTCGGCATGGGTCAGGAGTTTGTCACTTCCAGCGCATCCAGTGCTGCTCTGCTCGGCATGGCTGAAGCCTGTTGCGAATTGCCTCTTGGGGAACTCTGCAACTCCGGCCCCATGGAGGAATTGACCAAAGCCGGCCACCTCCAGCCGGCGCTTACAGCGGTCAACCTGATCTGCTGGCAG
>JAZBOD010000020.1:0-6167 GCA_036350955.1 Desulforhopalus sp.
AGATTTTCGTTCAAAATCAAGGCATGCGAAAAATTTTACCACAGGCATATAATGGATATTCCGAGGATAAAATTTTGAGCATAACGCCGAGTTTGGGCGAAAAGATTGTTTTGCAAATGGCTCACCTGATAGCCCTGAATCACGATCGGGCCTGCCGTCGACGCACGGTTCCGCCTGGAAGAGTCCCTGGGTATGGTTACAGGCCAACCAGTACCAGCACGTTGAGACAGCCGATCAGAAAACCGAGCAGGGCGCCAAAGAGGTTGATGTATTTGAACTGTTCAGCCATGATGGAGAGCAGCAGCCCTTCCAGCTTGAGCAGGTCGAGGGCATTAATCCGGTCGGTGACAATGCGCCGGATGTTCAGCGACTGCACCAGCCCGGGGACTTCGCTGGCGAGCATTTTTGAGGCGACCAGTTGGATTGAGTTGGCAAGATCCTCCCTCACTCCGCCGGGAAGAAGGTTGGCCAGCCTGCCGATTTTTCTGTTCGCCAGCTCATCGAGCAACTGATCGACCAGACTATCAACCCCCCGGCGGGTGGCTTCAGCCTTGAGCAACCGACCTGCCTCATCCTGCAGCCAACCACGGCCGTTTTGCAGAATGCATTTGCCACCGAGTCGGGTTAAAGCCTCACCAACGGTGGCGCTGCCGGCATCCAGCTGTTCCTCAAGATGGGTGGCCACCAGGGAAGCGATGGCAGAGCTTAGGGCACCGCCACGCAGCAGGCGCAGGAGGTGCTCACAGGTTTTGTCGCAAAAGGCATTGACCTGCTCTTCATCCTCGGCCCGGACCATCGTCACGATGGGTCGGGTAAAAAAACTCTCACTCCTGGCCCGGAGAATGGCTACCACCCTCTCCTGCATCTCCACCGAGGTAAGCCAGGCGACAATCTCCTCGTGGTGATCGATCAGATAACTGCCGACCTTTTCCTCCACCTTATCCATCCGCACGAAACCACGGACCATTTCGGCCATGCTGCCCATCGAATTGATGAACGATTGTACGGCACCGCAAACCCCGCGAACGATCCGTTGGCGGATCTCCTCTTCGCCGATAATTGCCGCGAGCTGGCGGAGAAAGCTGGGTACCTGCCTCTCCAGGGTACCAACTATCAGCTCGAGCAGATATGGCGGCAGCAGATCGGCGATGGCCTTTTCCTGCTGTAAAATGGTATACACCCTGCCGCGGACAAAATCTTCCAGCCACTGCTCAATTGCGGGTTCAGCAAGTGCTGTGTCAATGCCACTTTTCAGTTGGCGATAAAGCTCCTCTCGGGCGGCAACCCCGAGAATGCTGTCGACCTCTGCCGCCAGCAGGCGGTCGAGTTGATGATCAACCGCCTCAGCAAGCATCGCCTTGAGGCTATCTGCCGCCAACACCCGGTGAACCTGCTGCTTGAGCTGGTAACTCAGCGCCTGACTGCCCAGGGAGAAATAGACCTGAAACTTTGGCGGGACCAGGGATTCCAGGGTACCGAGTTCCTGGTGCATCACCGCTTCGACTTTACCCCTGATCAGCCGACCGAGGTGTTCCTGAAAGACCTGATGTTCAAGCCCCCGGCCAATTTCGGCACTGGTCAGCAGGTGATCGCCAACCACCTCCCCCATATTGCGGGCCAGTTCGTGGCGTTTTGCCGGGATCACCCCCGGCGTCATCGGTACCTTTATCCCGGCCAGCCGCCAGCCCTTCAATGGCCGAAAAAGCATGCGGATGGCCACCCGGTTGGTCAGGTAACCGATAAAGGCACCGACCAGAGGAGGCGCGGCGTATTGCAGCCAGGGAACAAGCTCAGAGGGGAGTACTGACATAATCAACCAGTTCCAATGGCTCAGTGAAGACCTTCAGGGCACCGCTGGCCAGCAGTTCCGCGGCGCCACGAAAACCCCATCCGGCACCAAGCGCGGCCATCCCTGCCGCCTTACCGGTGAATATATCCACCGCTGAATCACCGACAAAAACACTGTGTTCAGGCGGGCAGGCCAAATGGTCAAGAATCATCAGCGCAACGGCAGGATCCGGCTTTTTCGCCAGGCCGGGTCGCTCACCGTAAACCACCATAAAGCGTGATCTATCCAGGAAGGCCTCGACAAATTGCTCGGTGAAGGGATGGGGCTTATTCGACAACACTGCAAGTTTTACCTCTCTGTCGCGCAATTGGTCGAGCATCGCCACAATTCCCGGGTAGGGCCGACACTCCTCCCGCCAGGTCGCAGTGTAGATCTCCCGGTAAAGCTCTGCGGCCTGGCTTCGAGCGGTTTGGTCAACCCCTTTCGGCAGCATTCTCTCCACCAGTTTATCCATACCGTCACCGACAAACTGCCGATAGGCGTCGGCCGAATGCAGCGGATAACCAAAGCGGGCAAGGACGGCATTACCGGTTCGGGCCAATCCGGGCAAAGTATCAAGCAGAGTCCCATCCAGGTCAAAAATTATTGATTTATATGGCATTATCGTAGGATATTATAGAGATACGCTCAGGGGTTTACCGGCCTTTTTGCCCCACCCGGAGCAAAAACCACCCGGTACCGGCTTACCTACCAGAAAAAGCCAATTTTTCCTTTCCTTTTTGAAATTTTTTTATATTATCATTGCACGTTGAAAACAGGAGTAAATCATAACCTTTTATTGAAGGAGTACTTATGTGGTTCGTCAGGTTTCTCACTTCATCCATCGGGAAAAAACTCATCATGGCAACCACCGGGTTGCTGCTGCTGCTTTTTCTTTTTGCCCATGCCGCCGGAAACGCCACGATTTTCATGAGCAGTGCGGTATTCCAAGACTATGCCGATGAACTGCACAGCCATCCGCTCATTGTTCTGGTTTTCTCCACCGCTATCCTCTGTATCTTTATCGCCCACATCGCTGTCGGCCTCTATCTCTTTTACGAAAACCGGGCGGTGAGCACCAACCGCTATGCGGTTACCACCCGAGTGGTGAAAAATTCGTTTGCCTCGGCGACCATGCCCTACACAGGACTGTTTATTTTCCTGTTTTTGATCATCCACATCTTTGGCTTTACCTTTTCGCCAAAAGATGTACTCATCTCGGTCACCGTCAAGGAGATGCTCAGCAATTTCTTTTATTCGCTCTTCTATATAATCGCTTTCATTGCCCTTACCGTTCATCTCAGCCACGGCCTCTGGAGCATGCTGCAGACCTTCGGGGTCAATCATCCTCGCTTCAACCTGTTCATCGCTCGACTCAGTCTGGCCGTCCCGCTGTTTCTCTTTTTGATTTTCGGCGGCATCGCCTTCTACTTCATGACCGGTCTCGGTGCCTCATACTGACAGCCTCGCGGCAAGAGCCGCTGAAAAGTACCTGGTGTCCAGGAAACCCCTCACTCAAGCTTCTAGCCAAGGTTTTTGAATATGGAACTCAACTCGCGCGTACCTTCTGGCCCTTTAGCAGAAAAATGGGACAATCATCGCTTTGCCAATAAGCTGGTCAACCCCGCCAATCGCCGGAAATACAAGGCAATTGTGGTTGGTACCGGTCTTGCCGGGGCATCGGCAGCAGCCACCCTGGCTGAGCAGGGCTATTGGGTAAAGGCCTTCTGTATCCAGGACAGCCCCCGCCGGGCACACTCCATTGCTGCCCAGGGTGGTATCAATGCCGCGAAAAACTACCAAAACGATGGCGACTCGGTCTTCCGCCTCTTCTACGATACCATCAAGGGCGGCGATTTCCGCGCCCGGGAGGCCAATGTCTACCGCCTCGCCCAGGTAAGTAACCAGATCATCGATCAGTGTGTTGCCCAGGGGGTCCCCTTTGCCCGGGAATACGGCGGAACCCTCGCCAACCGGTCATTTGGCGGGGCACAGGTCTCGCGGACCTTTTATGCCCGGGGCCAGACCGGCCAGCAACTGCTGCTCGGCGCCTACAGCGCCCTCTCTCGACAGATCCAGGCCAAACGGGTTGAAATGTTCGCCCGCCGGGAGATGATGGATGTCGTTCTGGTCGACGGGCGGGCGCGGGGCATCACTACCCGCAACGTCATCACCGGTGAGATCGAGAGCCATGTCGCCGATGTGGTGATCCTGGCCACCGGCGGCTACGGCAACGTCTACTTCCTCTCGACCAACGCCATGGCCTCTAACGTCACCGCCGCCTGGCGGGCGCACCGCCGCGGTGCCGGTTTCGCCAACCCCTCCTTTGTCCAGATCCATCCAACCTGTATTCCGGTGCACGGTGATTACCAGTCCAAACTGACCCTGATGAGCGAGAGTCTGCGCAACGACGGGCGGGTCTGGGTGCCGAAAAACAGCGGGGATAAGCGCCGACCGGCCGAGATCCCCGAAGAGGATCGTGACTACTACCTGGAGAACAAATACCCCAGTTTCGGCAATCTTGTCCCCCGTGATGTCGCGTCCCGAAACGCCAAGGAGCAGTGTGATCAGGGTAAAGGGGTGGGCAGTACCGGACTGGCGGTCTATCTCGACTTCGCCGAGGCGATAAAACGCGACGGGCGGGAGACCATCCTGAAAAAATACGGCAACCTTTTCCAAATGTACGAAAAGATTACCGACAGTGATCCAATGGTCGAGCCCATGATGATCTACCCGGCGGTACATTATACCATGGGTGGCCTGTGGGTTGACTACGATCTGATGACCACTATTCCCGGCCTCTTTGCCATTGGCGAGTGCAACTTCTCCGACCATGGTGCCAACCGCCTCGGAGCGAGCGCCCTGATGCAGGGGCTGGCAGATGGTTATTTCATTATTGCCACGGCTGTGGCCAATTACCTTGGCACCAATAAAATCGAGGCGGTCAACGAGCATGCCGCCCCCTTTCTCCAGTCCCGGCGCGACACCGAAGACCGGATTGCCCTGCTGCTCAAAAACAGCAGCGGCGGCGCCGCCGGCAAATTCACCGTCGACGAGATCCATAAGGAACTCGGCCGGCTGATGTGGGACCATTGCGGCATGGCGAGAAATCGCCAAAGCCTCGAAGCGGCGCTGGAGGAGCTGCCGAAAATCACCAAAAAGTTCTGGGATCACGTCTATATCCCCGGCGACACCCGGGAGGTCAACCAGTCGCTTGAACGGGCTGGCCGGGTCGCTGACTTTCTCGAATTTGCCGAAATCATGATCCGCGATGCCCTCGACCGCGAAGAGTCCTGCGGCTGCCACCTGCGCGAAGAGAGCCAGACCGAGGAGGGCGAGGCCAAGCGTGATGATGCCAACTACTCCTATGCTTCGGTCTGGGAGCACAGCGCTGAGGGCTCCGCGCCGAAGCTGCACAAAGAACCGCTGACCTTTGAATACGTCACCCCCAGCCAGAGAAGTTACAAATAGGTCTTGAGCAGGAGTGGAAAGCGTTTTTAATCTGAAATCTTAAGGTAGAGAGAATATGAGCAGCATTAACCTCACGCTGAAGATCTGGCGACAAGCGAACAGCGACGCCCTGGGCGGTTTGGAAACCTACAATCTCGATCAGATCAACACCGACATGTCCTTTCTTGAGATGCTTGACGTGTTAAACGAAAAACTGACCAAGGAAGGCAAAGACCCGGTGGCCTTTGACCATGATTGCCGGGAAGGGATTTGCGGGATGTGCGGGGCAATGGTCAACGGCATCGCCCATGGACCGGAAAAAGAGGTTACCCTCTGCCAGCTACACATGCGCCACTTCAAGAGCGGCGACACCCTGGTAATCGAACCATTCCGGGCCAGGGCCTTCCCGATCAGAAAGGATCTGCTGACCGACCGCTCCTCCCTCGACCGGATCATTCAGGCAGGTGGCTACGTCTCGGTGAATACCGGGGGAACCCCCGATGGCAACAGCATCCCGATTCCCGCCCAGCAGGCCGAACTGGCGATGGACGCCGCAGCCTGCATCGGTTGCGGAGCCTGTGTCGCCAGCTGCCCCAATGGCGCAGCGATGCTCTTTACCAGTGCCAAGATATCCCAGCTTGCCCTCCTTCCCCAAGGCCAGGTTGAGCGCAAACAACGGGCCCTGGCAATGGTCGCCCAGATGGATACTGAAGGTTTTGGCAACTGTACCAATGCCAAAGAGTGTGAAGCCGTCTGCCCGAAAGGGATCTCCATCCGCAACATCGCCCGGATGAACAAAGAGTACCTGGTGGCGATGCTGAGCGAGGGGTGATTCCCCCTTTTGATAGACATCTTTTGAACCTAAGCCTGGTTGGTGCGCAGCGCGGCG
>JAZBOD010000021.1:0-2886 GCA_036350955.1 Desulforhopalus sp.
CTCGGTGATTCTCGCCAGGGCCTCCAGTTCTATGCCCTGAGTTTTGTAACGTTCCGCCGGCATCACCCGCTCCCCTGCATTCATCTGCTCCTTTGCTGATCGACAGCATCCCGGTTTCTCTCCCCCCGGTTCCGATCAGGTCATCCAGCTCAACCTCCACGGCTTGAGCCCTCACTTCCTTAGGCAAACATTGTTCCATATTTATTATCACCTCGATATGTAAACAAATAATTCAATCCAAGCAGCAGATTCCCCGCCAGGTGACCGTGGTTTTCTCTACAGCTTTGTCGAAGTTAATCGGGATAAATTACATTTATGTGTAACTTTTTCTCGCACAAAATGTTGCTCCGCGAAAACCATTCAATGTAACATTTTTGTCGTTTTCCTACCCTTATCGTCGGCAGTGTCGGAACAACGACAAGCGGGGAACCCTGCGAAAAATTACAAACAACTACTTAATATCATAGTCGTTTTTGTTGTGCACCAAAAACGGCATGGCCTTTGCGAAGAGGGGCAGCACAGAGGAGCAGAGACCTGCTCGACCCCAGTCGCCTGGTTCAAGCGAACGTGCTGGGGCAATCCACAGCAGCATCAAGCAAGCCTTACAAGGAGGGCATAATGAGAAAAGTAGCAATTTACGGCAAGGGCGGCATCGGCAAATCCACCACAACCCAGAACACCGTTGCCGGGTTGGCCGAGATGGGCCGCAAGGTTATGGTCGTCGGCTGCGATCCGAAGGCCGACTCAACCCGGCTGCTCCTCGGTGGACTGGCCCAGAAGTCGGTGCTTGACACCCTGCGGGAAGAGGGAGAAGACGTCGAACTGGACGATATCAGAAAGCCAAGTTTCGGCGGTTCCTGGTCTGTGGAGTCGGGTGGGCCCGAACCCGGTGTCGGTTGCGCCGGGCGGGGTATCATCACCTCGATCAACATGCTCGAATCCCTTGGCGCCTATGATCCCCGGGAGGGTCTCGACTACGCCTTTTACGATGTCCTCGGCGACGTGGTCTGCGGCGGTTTTGCCATGCCGATCCGCGACGGCAAAGCCGAGGAAATTTACATCGTCTGCTCCGGGGAGATGATGGCTATGTACGCCGCCAACAACATCTGCAAGGGCATCATGAAATATGCCCAGTCCGGCGGGGTCCGGCTTGGTGGGTTGATCTGCAATTCCCGTAATGTCGACAACGAAAAGGAGATGATCGAGGCCCTGGCCAGACAGCTCGGTACCCAGATGATCTACTTCGTCCCCCGGGATAACGACGTCCAGCGGGCGGAGATCAACCGTAAAACGGTGATCGAATGGAACCCCAACTGCCCCCAGGCTGACGAATACCGCGGGCTGGCCAAGGCAATTGACGAAAACCAGATGTTTGTCATCCCCAAACCGCTGGAGATAGAAGACCTGGAGCAGCTGCTTCTCGACTACGGTTTACTTGCCGCTTAACCTCGGTTCAACAAGGAGAGATTTCAATGATGATTATGATCAGGGCCATTGTCCGCCCGGAAAGAGCAGATGCGGTACTCGCCGCCCTTATGGACGCAGGATTTCCGGCGGTAACCAAGTATTCGGTTTCCGGCCGCGGTAAACAGCGAGGAATAAAGATAGGCGAAGTCACCTACGACGAAATCCCCAAGACCATGCTCCTCAGCGTGGTCCGTGAAGAGGACCGGATCTTTGTCATCGACACCATCATGACTGCTGCCCGTTCCGGCAAAAAAGGGGCCTTTGGCGACGGCAAGATCTTTATCAGTGCGGTCGAGGATGTCTACACCATCAGTACCGGAATCAAAGAGGACAGCGGGATGGAGGTGGCGGCATGAAAGAGGTCGTCGCAGTGATCCGCATGAACATGATGAACCAGACTAAGGCAGCCCTGACCTCGACCGGGATCAACGCCTTCTTCGCCCACGAGGCGCAGGGCCGGGGCCTTGGCTTTGTCAACCGCAAGCTGGCCCAGGGGGCGGCGGCGGGCTACGAGGAAGCGGCGGCGCTGCTTGGCGAAAAGGGAAAACTGTATGCCAAGCGGATGATCACCGTGGTGGTTGACGATCACCAGGTAGACGAGGTTGTCGATGCAATTATCACCACCAACCAGACCGGCAAGGCCGGCGACGGCAAGATTTTCGTCCTGCCGCTGGTGGACGCGGTCCGCGTCCGCACCGGCGAGAAGGGCGTCCACTCTATCGGCTGAACACCGGCAAGGAGAGCAGGAATGACCAGATCAAACAAATTGGCGAAGTTAGCCCCTCAGGATATCAAAGAAAAATTGCTGGAAAAGTATCCCCCGAAGGTCGCCCGCAAACGTGCCAAACAGATCCTCGTCAATGAGGCTCTGGAAAACACCACCCCGGAAATCACCGCCAACGTGCGGACCATTCCCGGAATAATCACCATGCGCGGCTGTACCTACGCCGGTTGCAAGGGGGTCATCATGGGCCCAACCAGCGACATCGTCAACCTGGTACACGGGCCGATTGGCTGCAGTTTTTATGCCTGGCTGACCCGGCGTAACCAGACCGATGCACAGAACGACAGCAACGCCAACTATATCAACTACTGCATGTCCACCGACATGCAGGACTCGGACATCATCTTCGGTGGCGAGAAAAAACTCGAGGCGGCGATCCAGGAGGCCTATGACCTCTTCCACCCCAAAGCAATCGCGGTCTTTGCCACCTGTCCGGTGGGGTTGATCGGTGACGACATCCACGCCGTCGCCAGGAAAATGAAGGAACGTTTCGGTGACTGCAACGTTTTTGCCTTCAGCTGTGAAGGGTATAAAGGGGTTTCCCAGTCCGCCGGGCACCATATCGCCAACAATCAGGTATTCACCCACATCATCGGTGACAGTAGCACCGAACGAACGGAAAAATACAAGATCAA
>JAZBOD010000022.1:0-3498 GCA_036350955.1 Desulforhopalus sp.
CTCTCTCTCGAGATTGGCGAGAAGGCTATCCAGGTGCTGCACGGTAACGCCACTGAGTATTCCGGCGTAATCGTTTACCCGGCCCCGCAGTGGAGGAACCTCAAGTGCTACGGCAGGCAGAGCAGGAGCTACCAGGCAGCAGCAGAGAACGAGCCAGACAAACCCCAGCTTTGCCCGGAAGATGAAGGTGCCCGGGGTCATGAGCGCTTAAAATTTCACCTGGGGCGCTGTCCGTGCCTGTTCGTCAGCGCGGTAGTATTCCTTGCGCTCGAGGTGGAGAATAATCTGGTTGGTTAGAGAGGCCGGAAATTTCCGGATCGCGGCGTTGAACTCTTCAGCAGCCTGATTGTAGCGCTGGCGGGCGACGTTGATTCGGTTTTCGGTACCCTCCAACTGGGTCTGCAGGTCGAGGAAGTTTTGGTTGGCCTTCAGGTCGGGGTAGCGTTCGACAATCAGCATCAATCGGCCGAGGGCTGAGGCCAGGCTGCCCTGTGCCTCCTGGAATTGACTCATGGCCGCCGGGTCAGCCAGATCTGCGGGGTTGATTTGTACCGAACTGGCCTTCGCCCGGGCATTAATGACCGCCTCGAGGGTTTCCGCTTCGTGGCTGGCATAGCCTTTTACTGTTTCGACCAGGTTGGGAATGAGATCCCCCCTGCGCTGCAGGGTTGCCTCGATGTCGGCCCAGGCCTTGAAGACTGCCTCTTCCTTAACCTGCAGAGTATTGTAGCCACAGCCGCTGAGCAGCAGGGCAAGGGCAACACAGATAATTCGGCTCAATGGCGTCATGTTCTCTCTCCCTGTAACGAACTGTTCCCGGCAGCGGTGGTCGGGGGTGCGGCGTATTCCTCTCCGGCAGATATAGTATCGCTTGTCGCTTTTTCTGTCCACACCTCAGGCAAAAAACAGCACCCAAAGTACTGCTGCTTGACAGGGAGATAGATAACCAGTAAATTTTTGCCTCGTTAAATAGTTTCCGTCTGAAAAAGTGCCCTGCTGGTCGATAGCTTCGTTGTGGTTGAGAATTTATTTATGCAATATCAATTATGTATATGTGATCAATTTTCCCGCATGCTTCGGTCTCAACCCCAACCGGGTCGTCTTCGGCTGAAAACCAAAGCGGGCTGACGCCCGCAGCGCAAAGGCGATGATTCCCTGTCACAGTAGAGGGGATAAGTACCTTCACGAAATTCTTCTTAAACAACAAGAAGAATTTCTAAGGTACTAAAAATCTAGAGGATTCCATGAACAGCAGCTGTGAAGAGTCTTTTTGGCAACTGATCGGTCAGACCGGACGGGCAATGCGCAGCTATGCCGACAGATGCCTGCGTGGCTACTCTTTGACTGTCGAACAGCTTCAGGTGCTGAAAAACATCGATGCCGTGGTTGGCCGGCCACAGAGTGAACTCAGTCAGCTCACCGGCAAGAGCCCGGCGAATATTACCCGGATTCTTGATCGATTGGAGAAGAAATCTCGCATTGAGCGTCGGCCTAATCCGGCGGATCGCCGTTCAAGTCTGATTTTTTTGACCGGCGAAGGGGTCGCACTCTGCGATGAAGTCAATCGGTTGTTCACCGGGCTGCGGGCGGAGTTGGTGGCGGGGATATCTCCTGACAAACAAAAGGTCGCTGCTGAGGTCCTTCGGGAGATCGGCAGTAATATCGAAAATATGAAGGTAACCTGACACCTCGCTTTCTGGTGAACGGCAGTTGCCCATGGCCTACTGCTTTGTGGCGTAGAACGACTTTTGCAAATGAGGGAAAAGGTGAAAAAATTCGCGGTGATGATTGCGGCAGGACTGTTTTTCGGCCAGGCTATTAGCTCTGCGCAGGGGCCTCCCCCGGCAACGGTGGTGGTCGGTGAAGTTGCCTTTGAAGAGGTTGCCTCGACCACCGCGGTGACCGGGGTAATCTACTATGAACGGGTGAGTGCTTTGTCCAGCGAGGTAAACGGCCTGGTCGAAGAGGTTAAGGTTCGCCAGGGTGATCAGGTGGAGCAGGGTACCCCTCTGGTCCGCCTCAATACGGAAATCCTCGAACAAGAGATTGCCCTGACCAGAACGCGGATCGAGCAGATCGGCCTGCGGATTGACAACACCGGGAAAAACTTTCAGCGTCTTCAGCGGCTCTATGCCGGAGCCGGAGTGAGCGAAAAGGACTATGACGATGCAGTCTTTGCTTATCAGGATGCCAAGATGGAAAAGCAGGCGGCGGAAGATAGCCTGGCTAAACTGCTTATTCAGCAGCGACGTTCATTGATCACCGCCCCTTTTTCCGGGATTGTCCTCAGCAAGCAGGTTGATTCCGGAGCCTGGGTACAACCGGGTCGGGAGCTCCTCAGTCTCGGCTCAAGCGACGATCTCTTTGTCCGGGCGCCGATAGCCGAGACCATGCTCCAGTACGTGCAACTCGGCGAGAAGGTCGAGGTGGTGATTAACGCCTTTGAACAGCAGATCGAAGGGACCATCTTTGGCATTGATCCAGTTGCCGATCTGAAAACCAAAAATATCTATCTCAAGGTGAAAATCGCCCCGATGCCGCTGGTGGCGGAAAACATGTCAGCGACGGTCTATGTGCCAAGCAGCGGCAAGCGCCGCCTGGCGGTGTTCAGCCGGGCCGCCCTGATCAAATTCCAGGGAAACGATTTTGTCTATACCGTCAAAGAGGGTAAGGCAACGCTTCTCCCAGTGAATATCGTCGCCTTTCTCGGCAGCAAGGTCGCGGTCGATACCCCCTCTATCGTCCCCGGTTTACCGGTGGTGATCGAGGGTAATGAGCGTCTCCGGCCCGACCAGGCAGTGCAGGTTGTCGGAGAAAACTAATGGATATTGTCAAGTATTCCCTCGATAAGCCGGTGAGCGTCACCGTGGCGGTGATTCTGGTGGTCACTTTTGGCCTGATCGGTTTGAACCTGCTCCCAGTGCAGCTTACCCCTGATGTGGAGACCCCGCAGATCACTGTCCAGACCAGCTGGGGAGGGGCAACACCTTTTGAAATCGAAAAGGAGATTATCGAGAGACAGGAAGAGGCGCTGAAAGGGCTGCGGGGGCTCACCAAAATGGAGAGTGCCAGCTATAACAGTTTTGGGGAGATCACCCTCTCTTTTGAGTTGGAGACGGTGATCGAGGACGCCCTGTTGCGGGTCTCCAACAAGCTTAACGAGGTGAGCGGGTACCCGGATAATGCCGACCGCCCGGTAATTGAGGCGGCAGGGGCGAACAATTCACCGGTGGTGTGGATGGTGGTCAAGGCGCAGGAGGGTAAAGATCTCAATATTACCCATTTCATGACCTTTTTCGAGGATAGTGTCCGGCAGAATTTTGAAAGAATAAAGGGTGTTGGCTCGATGTTTGTCTTCGGCGGCACCGAGGACCAGCTCCATGTCATCCTCGATATGGAGAAGATGGCCCGGAACAAAATTGCCATCAATCAGCTCACCGGGGCTATCCAGGCGACCAATATCACCACTTCCGCCGGGGTGCAGGGGGTGGGCCGGAA
>JAZBOD010000023.1:0-3418 GCA_036350955.1 Desulforhopalus sp.
TCAAGGCGGGGGGCAGGCGGGACTTGCCAGCTTTGTCCGCTATGTGATAGGCGGGGTTGTCGAATGCAGCCTCGATCGACAGGGCCGAATTTTATTACCCGGAGAGTTGCGCCTTGATGCCGGTCTCAACAAAGATGTGGTCTTGACCGGGATGATCGACTGGGTCGAGATCTGGGATAAGGATGCATGGTACGCCGAGACCCAGGCGACCCGTGACAATTTTGACCGGCACCAGGAAAGCCTCTCCACACTGGGGATTTTTTAGTGACCGAACAGCTGCTGGCTGAAGAGATTCATACCTCGGTGCTCCTCGAGGAGTGTATGCACTTCCTCGCCCCTGGCCCGAAAAAGGTATTTGTCGACGGGACCCTGGGCCTGGGTGGACACAGCGCCGCACTTCTTACCCGGTCAGCGCCCGACGGTCGGGTAATCGCCTTTGAATGGGACGAAAACGCCCTGGCCCGCAGTGCCCGTCGCCTGGTCGCCTTTGCTGATCGGCTGACCATTGTCCGCAGAAATTTTGCCGAACTCGCCGAGACGCTCGCTGAACTCGGGGTAGGTGAAGTGGATGGAATTCTGCTCGATGTGGGTCTTTCGTCGCTACAACTCGATCTTGGCGGCAGGGGTTTTAGTTTTCGCCAGGACGAGCTGCTTGACATGCGGATGGACAATCGCCGGACGGTGACTGCACAATCCCTGCTGGCCTGTTGCCGGGAGGAAGAACTGGCCGATATTTTTTACTATTACGGTGACGAACGGCAGGCCAGGCCGATCGCCAGGGCGATTGTCGAGCATAGGGTCAAGGAGTCGCTGCGAACCACCGGGCAGCTGGTTGACCTGGTTTCCCGGGCGATTCCCAAACGGTTTCACCCGAAAAAGATCCATGTCGCCACCAAGGTTTTTCAGGCGTTACGGATTGCCGTCAACAGCGAGTTGGAAAATCTGGCCCGTGCGGTCGATGCCGGCGTCGGGTGCCTTAAGCCGGGTGGAATCTTTTGTGTCATTTCCTTTCACTCTCTGGAGGATCGAGTGGTGAAAAGGAAATTTAGGGAAAACCAGCTCCTTGAGGTTCTCACGAGCCGACCGGTCACCCCGTCGCCGCAGGAGGTGGCGGCGAACCCCAGATCGCGGAGTGCGCGACTGCGGGTGGCCAGGAAGACAATACCGCTGGAAGGAGAGAGAGGATGACTGTCTATACCGCAACGCAAAACTATGTAAGGCCGGGAATGAAGCCGGGGCTGCGTCAGCTCCTCAAACTGCAGAAAAATATCCCAGTCGACGTCTCGCTGCTGCGCGCCTTCGGGAAGCCGCTGCTTTTCCTGTTGCCGGTGGTTCTGCTAATCAACCTCGCCATTGTCGGATCGATCGGCAGCATGGATCGAAAAATGGTGGAGGTGGCCAATGAGCGACACCGCCTGATGGATCAGAATATCGGTCTGCTCGCTACCAAAGCACGGCTTTATGCCCCGGAGCATATCAAAAAGCTGGCTGCGGAAAAACTCTCCCTCTACGTCGCCGACAAAGAACAGGTCGCCCGGTTTAACAGCCGACAGAGAACATTCCACTACAATTAGTGGCATTATGGCCGGCCATCCCCGCCTCACAAACAACAGGGAGAAACGGGGAAGGCGGATAGTCCTGTGTTGCTCGCTGCTCGCCTTTTTCCTGTTGGCCGGCTGGTTGCTTGATCGGCACTATGGCCTGGTTGCCATTTTCAATGAGGGCTTAACCGATTTCAAAAGCACCTTTTCGCCGGTTGAACCGGTAAGAGGGGTGCTCTATGACCGTAATCTCCGGCAACTCGCCGTCAACCTGCCGCGGGTGTCGGTCTATCTGCGCGGCCGGGAAATCGAGTCGATCCCCGCGACCCTGCTCGAACTTGCCGAAATCCTTGACCTTGACCGGGCACAACTGCAGGAGCAGTTGGCAAGTGGGGTGCTCAGGCTCTGGGTCGCACGCGGGATAACTGAGGAGCAGGAGGCGGCGATCACCAGGCTTGGCCTGAAAGGGGTCTACCTGCAGCGGGAAGAGAAAAGGTACTATCCGGGAGAAACTCAGGCATCACACCTGATTGGCTATGCCGAAGACGGGATTGGTCTCGCTGGTCTCGAATACCACCATGACCGGCTCCTTGCCGACCAGAAACTTCGTCAGCAGCAGGCCCATGAGCCGCTCAGTCCCGCCCTTGACCTGGTCTTGACCGTCGATTTGAAGGTGCAGGCGGTTCTTGAAGAACTCCTTTATGATATTGCCGGATTAGCCGGGGTGCAGCGGGTGGCGGCGTACATCATCGAAGAACAGAGTAGTGAATTGATTGCCGGGGGGCAGCTTCCCAATTTCAACCCCAACAGCTTTGCCCAGTACCGTCAGGAAATTCTCGACAATATGTTTTTTCTCCCGATTCTGCTTCCCGACCGCTTTCGTCTGTTTATCCGTGACGCGGCGGCCCTGCAGGCCCAGGTGCTCAAAAATCGACCGATTGTGGTGTGGCCGATCTCCCCGGATGAGGAAGATCTTGGCAGTCAGCTCCGGTTGTGGGATTGGCTGGGTCTCGGTGAGGTCCCCGAGACCGATTTCCATGTCACCAGTTCCTCCGAGGCGATTATGAGCAGCACCCAGCGGCGGGCGGCGATTTCGAAACAATCCTTTGGCCTGGTGCCGGAGACCACCACTCCCCTGGGGCTGCTGAACGCCCTTGCTCTTCTGCACGGGGATGGTGAGAAAATCAAACCGTTTGCCATCAAAAAGATTCTTGATGCCCAGACCGGCAAAGAGATACTGCTCGATGGCCAGGATGCGCAGGCTGGCCAGCCCCTGGACGGGGCTACCCAGGTTCTCCCCGAATTGGTTCAACTCTATCACAGCCAGGCTGAACGTGGTGCCTCGCGGGCCCGCTATTTTCACGACTCCCATACAGTCATTGAACCACAGGGGGCCTACGACCGGCGGCTGCTTCAGGATCTGCTCCACGTAATTCTTCCCGCCGGAGCCCACGATCTGCACCTGCTGGTCATGGTCGAGCGCTGGCCGGACGGGGTCGAACGGGGTGACAGAGAGTTTAGCCGCGAACTGCTGCCACTGCTCGAGAGACGGGTGGAGCGGCTTTCGGTGCTCCAGCAGATCAGTAAGTCGGTGGCTGACTATGTCGAGCCGGGAGTGGTTGAAAGTGGCAATTATCAGGAGGAGGTCGAACCCGGTGCGCCTGTCCCTCAGTCTGCAGCGGCTGGTGTTGGCAAAGAGCCGATACAGGGGGTGATGCCCGATTTGACTGGCCTCAGTCTGCGTAAGAGTTTGCGGCTGTTGCACAGTCTGCACATGGATATTACCTTTTCAGGAACCGGTTGGGTGGTCGGCCAGCGGCCACCACCGGGCACAGAAGTGCAGAGCGGCGACAGCTGCCACCTGCTTCTGGAAAAGA
>JAZBOD010000024.1:0-9699 GCA_036350955.1 Desulforhopalus sp.
CACGCGCCAGCGGCTTGGCGGAAAAATCGGCTGTGACTGCCCGCCCAGACCAGCCGAGGAGGGGGCCCTTGCCGCAATCGCCGTTACCTCCAGGCAGTGGGGGCGGGTCTTGCCGACGTTCAGTGGTGACACCCCAGCCAATGACGATCTCGGCCGGTTTCTGGCCCGGGCCAACAGCCATACCTTCCAGATTTCGGCGATGGCCTTTCAGGACGCCTGGAGCCTTAATCTTGAGCGGCTACAGGGTTGCTGCATCCACGTCGCCCAGGCTGATGGTCGACTCATTCCCTTTTGCAGTTTCAACCTCACCGCCAGGAACGGCACCTCGCTGCACCGAAAACCAAAGGCCGCCAGAGAAAAATGACCCCGGAAAATCGTGTCGATCAACTGGTTGCCAGACGACTGGGTCTGGAAAGAAACTGGGACCGCCGGAGCCTGGAGCAGGCGCAAATGGTTGCCCTGCGCCGTACCGTCCACCACGCCCTTGCCGGCAGCAGCCTCTACCGCCAGCGGCTGGCAGGCCTTGACCCGGAGATGCTGAGAACCGCCAGGGACCTTGACCGGATCCCCTTGCTCAACAGCCGGGATATCGTCGTCGGCGGCCACCGCCTGCAGTGCATTTCCCAGAGCAGGGTCGCCCGGGTTGTCACCCTGCAGACCTCCGGCAGCACCGGCCAAGCCAAGCGACTGATGTTCACCAGCGAAGATCTTGAGGCAACCATGGATTTTTTCCTGAACGGTATGCGCAGCCTGATCGACGCCACTGACCGGGTGGTGGTGATGCTGCCCTACCAGCAGCCTGACTGTGTCGGCGACCTGCTCATCAAGGCGCTCAGTGCCGGAGGCATAGGTGTGGTCGGTGTCTGGCCGCCACAACCACCAATGAAGGATTTTATCCGCACCAACCGGCTGACCTGTGCCGTCGGCCTACCGCCACAGTTGCTCACCCTGGCTGAAGAGATCGGTCCGGGCCTGCTCCAGACCATGCTGCTCTGCTCCGATTACGCCTCGCCGGCGCTGCGTGCCCGGATAGAACACGCCTGCCGCTGCCGGACATTTCTCCACTACGGGACCACCGAATCCGGCCTGGGGGGAGCTGTCGAATGCGCCCGGCACGACGGCTGCCATATCCGCGAATCCGACCTGCTGGTGGAGATCATCGATCCGGAGACGGGCAAGAGCCTGGCCGATGGCGAACTGGGAGAAGTGGTCATCACCACCCTCGGCCGCGAGGCGATGCCCCTCCTCCGCTATCGTACCGGTGACCTGGCAAGACTTACCCACACCACCTGTAGCTGCGGCGGGATCACCGCCCGACTCCTTGATATCCGGGGCAGGCTGACCGGCTGCCCTCTGGGCGACGGTTTGCTGCACAGCCAGGACCTGGATGATCACCTGTTCCAGATTCCCGGGCTGCTCGACTATCGGGCGACCCTCCACCGGGAGGGCAAGGAGAGGCTGCACATCGCCTACCTCGCTGCTCCCTCCGCCGGCAGGATCGATATGCAGATCGCCGGCAAACTGATGGAGGTCCCGGCAGTACAGGAGGCCTCTCTCAGTGGCAGCCTGAAGATCGGGGAAATTATCCGGGTCAAGCAGTTTACCGCAAGCCACACCGTCAAGCAGACCATTCTCGATTTACGCACTTCAGGAGAAACTGATGCAACACCTTTTTGATCACCTTGTTGAATCACTTGCGTTGAACCAGACAGCAGTTCTTGGGACAATAGTCCGCAGCAGCGGTTCCGCGCCGCGGACTTCCGGGGCCAGGATGCTGGTGAAAAACGACGGATCTCTTGTTGGCACAGTGGGCGGCGGTGCGGTGGAAAGTGCCTGCCAGGCCAGGGCAAGGGAACTGCTTGATCAGGACGAACAGTATGCCATTCTCGACTTCCAGCTGACTGCCGCCTCAGCAGCAGATACCGGCATGCTCTGCGGCGGTGCCGTCTCGGTACTGCTCATCAAGGTTCAGCCACCGGCGCTTCCCCTGTTCCAGGAACTGCAGCGGGCATACCGCAATGGGGAACGCCCGATGCTGGTGACATCCCTGCCGAAAAGCGGCAGCATGCCACAACTAAGGGTTGCCACCCCCGATGCTCCAGGAGATCTGCCGCCCGGCCTGTGGCGGGAAATCACCAGGAAACAGCGGCGGGCCTCGTTTCTCAGCGCATTTGACCACCAGGAGTATTTTGTTGAACCACTGGTCCATCCAGGTACGGTCCACCTGATCGGAGCCGGCCATGTAGCCCTGGCCACCGCCGTCTGTGCCGATTTCGCCGGCTTTGAAGTGGTGGTCATGGATGATCGGGCCGAATTTGCCAACGCCGAACGCTACCCCCAGGCCCGGGCTATCCAGGTACTCTCTTCCTTTGACAACTGTCTCGGGAAACTTGGCCCCGACGACTATGTGGTCATTGTCACCCGCGGCCACCTCCATGACCAGAAGGTACTCGAACAGGCATTAACCACCGGGGCGGGTTATATCGGCATGATCGGCAGCAAACGCAAGCAGGAGGCGATTTGCCGGGCCCTGCTCGACCAGGGATTTACCGAGACCGACCTGCAGCGGGTACACAGTCCGATCGGACTGGCCATTGGCGCCGATACCCCGGAGGAGATCGCCGTCAGTATCGTCGCTGAACTGGTCAAGGCCAGAGCGGGATTGAGCCAATGAACCTGGGCGCTCTTATCCTTGCCGCGGGCTATTCATCCCGCATGGCAGGGTTCAAGCCATTGATGACCCTCGGTGGCGCAACACTGCTGGCGCACTGCGCCAGGCTTTTTAAGGTCGCCGGACTCCGGCACATTACCGTGGTGACCGGGTACCGCAGTGACGAAGTCAGCAAGGAAGCGCACCGGCTTGGCCTCTCGTGCATCGCCAATGCCGATTATGCGCGAGGAATGTTTTCATCGATAAAGAAGGGCGTAAGCCACCTGAGGCAGGTTGACGGTTTTTTTCTTCTGCCGGTCGATACCCCGTTGATCTACCCGGCAACCGTTACCAGACTGATCAGCTGTTTTGATGGCCGATCGGTGATTCTGCCGGTGTTCGATGGAGAGCAGGGCCATCCGCCGCTGATTCCCGCCCAGTTCATCCCGGAGATTCTGGCCCATGGCGGCAACGGCGGCCTGAGGACCATTTTGAACGCCCGACCCCGTCTGGAAATCCCGGTCTGGGACCGCGGGGTGCTGCTTGATGCCGATACCGCCGACGATTTTGCCATTCTGGTTCGCCGATTCTCCCGCCTGGGCTGCGGTGAGCCGGAAGAGGCGATGGCCCTTGCCAGCCAGGTCATGCCGGACAAAGGCGTTGCCCATGGTCGCGCCGTGGCCGGGGTGGCGGTAGCGCTTGGGGCCAGGCTGAACAGCCGTGGCTGCACCCTCGATCTGGACCGGATCCATAACGGGGCACTCCTCCACGACATCGGCAAAGGCGAGCCGGACCATGAAGTCTGGGGCGGTGAATTGCTTAAGCGGCTCGGCCTGAAAGGACTGGCCGGTATCGTTGCCGCCCACCGTTCGCTGCCACCTCCCGCAGACGGCCATCTCACCGAAAAAGAGATCGTCTGCCTGGCCGACAAACTGGTCAGGGGAACCCGTCGGATGAGCGTTAAAGAGAGATTTGCGGAAAAGCTGACCCTCTATGCCGACGATCCCGAGGCTCGTGCTGCTGTCCAGCGACGGATGGCGGAGATACTCGCTCTCCAGGAGGTGGTGGAACAGCAGGCAGGCTGTACAGTTGCCGAGATAGTTGGAGGAGAGCCTCCAGAATGAAGACCATCTACCTGCTCCGCCATGGGGAGATCCAAACCTGCCACCCGCGCCGTTTTGTCGGCAGGCGGGAACTGCCGCTTACACCTTCCGGTCGACAGCAGATGGCCGACCTGGCTGAACTTCTTGCCCGGAGGTCAATCGACAAGCTGATCTCCAGCCCACTTGGCCGATGCCGGGAAAGTGCGACAATTCTCGCTGAACAACTGGAAGTGGAATATGAAGTGCGCCATCAGCTGACGGAGATCAATCTTGGCGCCTGGGAAGGCATGACTGTGGCGGAAGTGGAGGAACGATATCCCGGGCAGCATGCCGCCCGGGGCCGGGATATCGTCACTTTCCGCCCGGATAATGGCGAAAGTTTCCAGGATCTGCTTGACCGAAGTTGGCCGGTGTTTGACGAACTCTGTGCCACCGCCGGTGAAGGGCTGGCGGTTATCGCCCATGCCGGGGTGAACAGGGTACTGCTCTGCCGTATTCTCGGCATCCCTCTGGCCAACCTCTTTCACATCGACCAGTCCTACGGCTGCGTGAACATTCTCCACCGGGGGAGCAAAGGTTTAACGGTACACTGCCTCAACTGTCGGCCGGATCTAGGGCGTGATGTCCGGCAGCTTGCCGCCAATGCCTGCCGGGACCTCAAGTCTTGCCCCTCTGCTAGCGATGAAACGGCAACCAGATAAACCGGCACCATTTTCGGCACCTGGTGCGCATCGGCACTCCGCTACTGCCGATGGATAATCGTTCCGACATGTTCACCGTGCAGAGCCCTGGTGATATTGCCTTCCACCAAGCCGTTAACGATCTGTACCTGATCGATAACCTCACTGTTCTGGATGATTTCCAGGCAGGGCCTTTCAATCACCAAGTCGTCCAGGTCAGACTCAAGCAGATCCTTAGCGCCAATTTTGGCGATAAATTTTGCCTTGGGGTTTTTCTTCGGATCATCCTCATACAACCCATTTTCATCTTTGATAAAGAGGATGGTCCGAGAACCTATCAGATCGGCGAGGATAACCAGGCCGACATCGGTGCGGTGAATGGGAATCCGCCCAACCTTTGGTTTGATCGCGAAATAATCATAGGGCGGCATGCCGTGCATCACCGGGATGATCTTCTCGGCAAAAAAGGTTGGCAGTTTGACGATATCCGAGTGGGAGATTTTCACCCCACCCCAGGGTGAGAGCAGGGTGGCGATCATCAGGGCATTCTGTTCGGAGACCATGCTGCCGAATTTGGCGATCACCCCGGTGGGCATGCCCATTTCCAAGCCGATGGTGTAAATATGCCGGCTACGGGTACCGCCACCGGTGGTAATCAACAACTTGTGATCTTCCCGGTTGCGGACAATCTCCTTGAGAATTGCCGGCAAGGCCTTCACCCCGCGGTCACAGATGGACTGGCCGCCAATCTTCATTACCGCAATGTCCGGGTAGAGACGCTCCTGAGGAGCGATGGCCAGTTGATCGATAAACTCCTTACTGACCAGGCTCTCCCCCATCAGGGCACTTTTCACATGCAGTCTTTTGCCATCTTTTTCACGAACCAAAGCCATAATCTATCCTTTGGAATCCCCTCAAAAATGTAAAGTTCTTACTGATGTTTCGGGCCTCTTTGCAGGGCAACCAGTTCAGCCTTGGTCGCCGTGGCAATCTGCTCCAGTTCAACCTTGCGCAAATGGTTGCCATACACCTTGAGATTGAGTCCATTCACCGCAATAATCCGATAACGTGGGGTTTTGCTCCCCTCTTTCGCCTTCTGTCGCTCTCGATAAAATATCTGTCCGGCCATATAATCCTCCTCAGAAAGAGTTATCCAGCAGTTATCGAGCTAAGATATAGCCTCGATAGGGACTTGGCAACGCATCACTGTTCAAAATATCTCTTCTTTGAGCTTCCTGAAGAATACCTGAAGAGGACGAAGAGCGAAGCAGAGAAATGAATTTCGTGAAGGTACTTTTGCTCTCTGTCGCGGGAGGGGGGTTAGTACTGTGATACCGAGAACTGGCGTTCTGTAGGGTAGTGTGGCGAAAACGGAAACATATCATCCTTTTCCCTTACTGCCCGCGGTATTTGGGCCACCCATGGCGGATGGAAGTCGGCCACTTTCAGCAGAGAGTCAATATCCCGAATGGTAAGTGCTTCGATAATTTTCTCATGTTCGATGAGCACGCTGGTCAGCGATGCCCCTTCAATCCGCCATCCGCCATTGCCCAAGATCAATTTTTGCAGAACACCACGATACATCTCGGTTGCGGCCCGGTTTTGGGCTCACTCAATTACCGCCACGTGAAACGCGACGTCGTGCTCTGCCAGCAGACTGTAGAGGTTTTCCCGGGTCATCCTTGCAAACAGCCCGTGGTAGCGCAACACGTTGTCCCACTTCAGGATTCGTGGAGAAGAGACGAGCAACTATCCGCCAATTTTGTAACTAGCCAACATTTTCCGTTGTAGCATACCGCAATCGACATGCGCCATATCAAAAAAAGCACAACGGATTCTTGCCTCACTGAACAAATCAAGTAGCTGTAATTCGTTAATTTTTTAGCATTAGACTGAAGTAATTTGACAATTGAGGACGAACAGGTACGCCTTTTGATATTGTTCAGCTCAAGAGAAAATGGTATGGCAAGCGTTATTCCAAAAGGTGATAACGCGACTATAGGGGGGGTATTGTTCGGGGTTGACTGCCGGCCGGTTCCTCAGCCATCCATGGTCAAAAAATTTCAATCAACATGGAGGCGTCATGCAAAGAGGTTGGGTTATTCCCCCCGACTGTTGCATGGAGATAGAGGACGGAGTCCATCTCGGCTACAGAAGAGCGGTACTTCTCAGCGAGATCGAAGCCCTTGGCTCTCTGCAACAGGCGGCAAAGGTCAGCAAAATCCCCTTCACTCATGCCTGGGAACTGGTGCGATCGATGAATCGAGAATTCTCCACCCCTCTAGTGGTGTTTATCGGCGGCACCACCGACGATGTCGCACTGACTGCCAGAGGCGGTGAAGTCGTGCGGAATTACTGGCGCAGATTCGATCCAGCCTGGCAGGACATCCAAATTGAGCGCAGTCTTAATTACTAATCCAACCAGCCCTGCGCGATGGGGTGAGAGAAAATGAAACAAACCTACGAAGAGATCACCTACGAACCTATCGGCTTTTTTCGCAGCCCTTTTTCCGATATCAAGGGAATGCCGATCCAGCCTGTCGGCGGCATGGCCTATGAAGGCTCGATCGAGATTCTCGCCGAATTTCGCGACGGTCTCAAGGACCTGGAAGGCTTCTCCCACCTGATCGTCCTCTCTCACCTGCATCGCATCAAGGGCTACGATTTGCTGGTCAAGCCTTTCCTTGACAACGACTATCACGGTATCTTCGCCACCAGGTCGCCAAAACGACCAAACCCGGTAGGTTTTTCCATCATGGAGATCCGCCAGGTTACCGCAACCGGTATTGACCTGCGGGGAATCGACGTGATCGACGGCACCCCGGTGATCGACATCAAGCCATACGTTGCTGATTTTGATATCTGGCAGGCCAGCCGCTTCGGCTGGTTTGAAGGAAAGTCTGGCCAAGCAACCCGGCACAAAAGCGACGACCGGTTCAGGTAAGCTGCACGAAAAACATGGGGAAGAGCATTATCCAGGTGAAAAAAGGTCCATGGTCGTTATTATGCAACGGCTATGGGAAAACATAAAAAAACCAGGGCCAAAGGGGAAAGGGTTGCGGTTCCCGGATTTCACTGCCGGGGACGGATCTGGATTGAAAAGGACGGTGAGACCTATATCGGCTTTGGCAGAGTCGTGTTGCTGGAACGGATCCAGGAACACGGTTCGATCTCCAAGGCAGCCAAGTCGATGCAAATGTCCTACAAACAGGCCTGGGACCTGGTCGACTCAATGAACCGCAGCGCGCCCAAACCGCTGGTGACCACCAGCACCGGTGGCAGAGGTGGCGGAGGAGCGGTGGTCACCGAGGAAGGTGAACGGGTTATTCGCGACTTTCACCTGCTCCGGGAGCGTCTCATCCTCTTTCTGCGGGAAGAAACCGCCGCACTCGGTTTCTGAGTAAAGCTGCGGCCAACTGAACGGAGACAGTTGTCTCTATTTTGGTTTACTGCCGCTATCGTTATGTAAGGATTTCATAACGCAACAAAGGGTGAAATCACCCAGAGCCGATGGCCAATACCAATCAAGGAGAAATCAATGAAACGCACCCTGCTCGTCACCGTTTTCCTCACTCTGTCCCTGTTCCTCAGCAACGCCCACGCCGGGAAGGTCACCCTGTCGGTGGCAGCAAGTCTTACCAACGCCTTCAACGACCTGATCACCGCCTTTAATGTGAGTTCTCCCGACGTCCAATTTCAGCCGAACTACGCCTCTTCGGGGAGCCTGGCCAAACAGATCGAGCAGGGTGCCCCGGCCGACATCTTCGTCTCGGCCAACCCCAAATGGATGGCCTATCTGCTGGAAAAAGAGCTGATCGCCGAGGGTACTGACAAGATCCTCGTCTACAACACCCTGGTATTCGTCGGCACCACCGACCAGGCATCCTCCCTTGCCGATCTTCCCGGCCTTACCCGGATCGCTCTGGGTACTCCGGAGAGTGTCCCCGCCGGCCAGTATGCCAAACAGGCCATGGAAAATGCCAACATCTATGCTCCCCTGGAAGCGGACAGCAAGCTGGTGATGGCAAAAGACGTTCGCCAGGCATTGGTCTATGCCGACAGGGGTGAGGTTGACGGGGCCTTTGTCTATAAAACCGATGCCCTGCTTGCTACCGAGGCGAAAATCCTCTTCACCGTGCCAGGGGATCTTTACCCCAGAGTTTCCTACCCCCTCGGCCTGACTGTCCAAGGAGCGGAGAAAGCCGAAGCCCGCTCTTTCTACGAATTTCTGAGCAGTGCAGAAGCCCTGGCAATATTGGCAAAATACGGATTCGAGCCGGCAACCAAGTAACCAAAAAGCCCAAACAGCCAGCAGGTAACCGATGCATGCCCTTACTCCGGCGGATATCACCGCAATCACCCTGTCGCTCAAAGTGGCGGTGAGCACCACCATCCTCACCCTGCCTCCGGGATTTCTCGTCGCCTACCTGCTGGCCAGAACCACTTTCCGCGGCAAGGCGGTCATCGAGGGCATTGTCAATCTGCCCCTGGTGTTGCCTCCGGTAGTCACCGGCTACCTGCTGCTCCTGCTTTTTGGCCGCAACGGCTGGCTGGGCCGGTTTCTCGGGATGTTTGATATCAGCATCATCTTCACCCTCAAGGCTGCGGTGATCGCTTCGGCGGTGGTTGGCTTTCCGCTGCTGGTCCGGGCCATCCGCATCGGCCTGGAAAGTATCGATGCCCAGTACATCCATGCCGCCCGTTCCCTGGGGGCAGGCTGGTGGGATAGCCTGTTCACCATCACTGTACCGCTGTGCAGCCGGGCCATCTTCGCCGGGATGACCCTGATGTTCGCCCGCTCCCTCGGCGAGTTCGGCGCCACCATCATCCTCGCCGGCAACATGCCGGGGGTCACCCAGACCATCCCTCTGGCGATATTTGGCTATACCTCCACCCCCGGTGGCGATGCCATGGCACTCTCCCTCTGCCTGGTCTCCATCGCCCTCTCCTTCACCGTCCTGCTCGCCGGCGAGGCAATCAACCGCAGCATGGCAAGGAAGGTGCAACGATGAGCCGCTCACCCCGCCTGCAGGTCAACGTCTGCAAAAGCTTTGCCGACTTCCGCTGTACGGTCTCTTTTTCCATCGACCAACCCCGTTGCGGGGTCTTCGGCCATTCCGGCAGCGGCAAATCCACCCTGATGGCGATGATTGCCGGCCTGCTCACCCCCGACAGTGGCCGGATCGCCCTGAACGGCGACACCCTCTTTGACAGCCAGGCAAAAATCAACCTGCCCCCGGAACAGCGTCGGGTGGGCATCGTTTTC
>JAZBOD010000025.1:0-2393 GCA_036350955.1 Desulforhopalus sp.
ATCGCAACCAACCTGCAGCGGATCCTGAACACCTATGCCGTCGAATGGGGTCTGACCGTCAGTAAGGTGGAAATCCGCCTGATTCGCGCTCTCTAGCGCCTCAAAAGATGTTTTTGAACATCGAGAAAGGATGAAGAAAAATGGAGAATTACGTAACGTGCCCTCACTGCAAGAGGACGATATCGAACGACCCGATCATTGATGACGCAGCCACAGGGGCAGGCAGCGCGGCGCGCTCGATCACTTGCGAGTGTGGCGAAAGGATCAGCTATTGGGTTATTACGGCCCAGCTAAGGAAGCAGAAAACGGTGGGCAGTAGAGTCCAAAAGTGGTTTCGGTCCTTTTCGACCGCCCAGGACTGAGTCGAGATACCCACCCGCCAGATCGACCTGGAGGGTAATGGGGAGCAGCTATTGAATCTATAGCGAAGGCGCAATGGTTGGGGGCTCTCCACAACTGGTAATGGGTCGCGGGGCCGGAAGAGTCATCGAACAAAAGGACTTTTGAATATACCGCTCAGGAGGGAACAAATGAAACTCAGTGCTCCAAAACAGATCACATGGATTATCGCCTTGATCCTCGGGATAGTGGGGATCCTGGCAACTCTGGTGACCCTTCCGGTCATCACCCCCGCGCTTGGCTTTTGGCTAGTGGTCGTGGGGTTGGCGCTGCTGCTGATCGCGGCCGTCACGCGCGGCTTGTAGTTCGGCAGCCGCAGTCATGGGCAGATAGACCCGGGGCGCAGGCGGCGGTCGTATGGTCGGCCCCGCAGAGATCGTCGTCGCGCCCACCATCACCACCCTGCTTCTGCTCGGTCCACGGATTGCTCTTGCGGTCTGGTGGCTCAAAAAGGAGGCTTTCTATATGGACATAATAACCAAGGAGGAATTAAAGACCTTTCTAACCCGATATCCTGGTTGGTGCGTCTCGCTGTTTATGCCTACGCATCGGCGAGGGCGAGAAACTGAACAGGACCCAATTCGCTTCAGGAATTTGCTTCGCGAGGTGGAGGAACGCTTGCTGGACAAGGGCTTGCGCTCCCCGGACGTGCAGGAGATACTGAAGCCAGCTCAGCGCCTAGTACAGGAGCCGGGCTTCTGGCGGCACCAGAGCGACGGGTTGGCGGTATTCTTTACGCCAGAAGAGTTTCGCTACTATCGTCTTCCTCTCCCATTTGAAGAACTGGTGGTGATCTCTAGCCGTTTTCATCTCAAACCGCTGCTGCCCTTCTTTGCCAGCGACGGCCACTTTTACATCCTGGCGCTTAGCCAGAACCAAGTCAGGCTGCTGGAAGGCACCCGATACACAGTGGATGAGATCGACCTGGAAAGTATGCCCGAAAGCATGGCCGAGGCGCTGCAATATGAGCGTTTCGAAAAACAGTTACAGTCTCATAGCGGCACGTCATCGGGAACCGGAGGTCGCTCGACCATGTTTCATGGTCAAGACATCGGCGACGAAGCCAAAGACAGGATTCTGCGTTGGTTCCATATGATTGACGATGGGTTACCCAACCTGCTCACAGGCAGGCAATCACCTCTCGTGCTGGCCGGGGTCGAGTACCTCTTCCCACTATACAAAGAAGCAAACTCATATCCTCATCTTCTGGAGGAGGGAGTTCCAGGCACCCCGGAGGAGCTAACGCCCGAAGAATTACATGCCCAAGCCTGGCCGCTCGTGCAGCCTATCTTCATGAAAGCACGAGAAGAAGCGACCGCTCAATACAGCCAATGGGTCGGTACCGGACAAACCACAGCCGATGTGAAGGAGGCCGTTCTGGCAGCGCATCACGGGCAGGTGGATATATTGTTTGTTGCCGTCGGTATTCAGGTGTGGGGCAGTTTTGACCCAAGCACGAACACAATCCACGTGCACCAGGATCCCGAGCCCGGTGATGAGGATCTCCTTGACCTGGCTGCTATCCAGTCCATTCTGAACGGGGGAACTGTCTACGCGGTTGAGCCAGAACAGGTGCCCGACCATGCTCCGCTTGCAGCAGTGTTCCGCTATTGAGATCGGGTGATGAAATGGTCAAAGAGATGGAAACCTCGCTTCTGTCCGCACAACGGATTCTTCCGCTCCTCTTTGGCTGGTGTTCAATGGTTGCGAAGCGTGAAAACATGGTTCTAGAATCGGAGATAGTCATGTCAAGCAGAATCATTTTGTGAAGGAGAAAAATCAAATGACTCTCAAACTCAAACCTTTAGCAGACCGAGTGGTGGTGGAACCCACCGAGCAGGAGGAAATGACGGCCAGTGGCATCTATGTCCCAGAGACCGCCAAGGAAAAACCCCAGAAGGGCAAGGTCATCGCCGCCGGTCCGGGCCGAAAGGACGACGACGGTAAGCGCATCGCCATGGATGTCGCCGTGGGTGACCGGGTGCTGTATGCCA